>CAJXDX010000020.1 GCA_913052275.1 uncultured Pseudomonadota bacterium
GTATAAGCAACATGCCAGTTCGAAGAAAAAGAGGAGGCGGACGAGCCGCCAGGAAAGCTGAGAGGACCTCATCGGTTACCAAAGGTGTTCCTTATATAACCCGCAAAGTTCCATTTTATGAAGTTCTGAATGAAGAAGGCTTGTCTCTAATTGAAAACAACGCTGATACAATACTGCAGGAAATTGGAGTTGAATTCAGAGGAGACCAGGAAGCACTTGATTTATGGAAAGATGCAGGTGCGGATATTAACGGTGAGCGTGTACGAATTCCAAAAGGTTTATGCAAAAAACTTGTTCAGGACAGTGCGCCTGCAGAATTTATTCAACACGCACGCAATCCCGAAAGAAGCGTCCGGATTGGAGGTAAACACACTGTTTTAGTACCTGCTTACGGGTCACCATTTGTGAGAGACCTGGACAATGGTAGACGCTACGCGACTTTGGAAGATTTTCAAAATTTCGTCAAACTGGCTTATTCAACTCCTTACTTGCATCATTCTGGTGGCACAATTTGCGAACCCGTAGAGCTGCCTGTAAATAAACGGCATTTAGACATGGTTTACACTCACATGCGATACAGTGACAAACCATTTATGGGTTCTGTCACTGCACCGGAACGTGCACAAGACACAGTAGATATGGCCAAGGTGTTATTTGGAGAGTCATTTTTACAGGACAATACAGTTGTTATCAGTTTGATAAACGCTAATTCTCCATTGGTTTGGGACCAAACAATGATCGGCGCCTTAAAGGTATATGCAGTCAACAATCAAGCATGTGTAATTTCACCTTTTTGTATTTCCGGAGCAATGTCGCCAGTAACAATTGCAGCAACTTCTGCACAGCTATATGCAGAAGCTTTATCCGGTATGGCATTCGCACAGCTGGTACGTCCTGGAGCACCGGTAGTATTTGGCACATTTTCCAGTTCCATGTCAATGCAATCCGGAGCTCCGACTTTTGGTACTCCGGAACCGCAGCTTGTAATATATATTGTTGCCTCCTTAGCACGCAGGCTGGGCGTTCCTTTCCGGAGTGGAGGCGGTTTGAACAGCGCGAAAATTGCCGACGCCCAGGCAGCTTATGAGGCTGCAAACACTCTGCAGCATGCTATGCTTGCCGGGGTTAATTTCATGCTGCACACCACTGGCTGGCTGGAAGGAGGCCTGGTAATGAGCTACGAAAAGTTCATCATGGATATGGACCAGGCAGGCATGATTCACAGCTTCCTGGAAGGAGTTGACCTTTCTGAAAATGGCCAGGGAATGGACGCACTTCGTGAAGTTGGTCCTGGTCAGCATTTCCTTGATTGCGATCATACACGGGCAAATTTTGAAAAAGCATTTTTCCGTTCAAGTGTCTCAGACAATAACAGCTTTGAACAATGGGAAGCAGACGGCAGTTTGGACACTTCTCAGCGTGCAAACAAAATTTTCAAAAAAATGCTTGAAGAATATGAAATGCCAGCAATGGACACCGCTGTGAATGAGGCTCTTCTGGAATTTGTTCACAAAAGAAAAGAATCTTTTCCAGATTCAAACTATTGAGAAAAAAATAATTTCAGTTTACAGGTTTTAATGGAATCCCATGCAAAGGCTGTTGTTATCGGAGGAGGTGTCGTTGGCTGTTCCATACTGTTTCATCTGGCTAAATTCGGCTGGAAGGATGTAGTTCTACTGGAAAGGAATGAATTGACTTCCGGGTCCAGCTGGCATGCAGCGGGGCAGATTCACACCATCAGTTCTGATCCCAATATCAGCCGTCTGCAAGGTTATACCATTAACCTTTATAAAGAAATTGAAGAAACTTCAGGTCATTCTATTGGAATGCACGCTACCGGAGGTTTCTACCTTGCGTCAAATCAAACCTGGTATGACTACCTAAAACGTGAGCGTTCTAAGGCCCGCTACATGGGTCTCAATCAGGAATTTATATCTGTCAAGGAAGCCGCGGAACGTCACCCTTTAATTGACCCCAAACACTATCTTGCCGCATTATGGGATGATCTTGATGGAGACATTGACCCATCTGGAGTGACTTATGCCTTTGCAAAATCAGCCAGGGTACACGGTGCCAAGTATTATACCCATTCACCCGTGATTGAAACAAATCAGCGCACTAACGGATCCTGGGATGTTGTGACTCCAAACGGTACCATCAATGCTGAAATGATAGTAAACTGCGGCGGTCTTTGGGCCCGAGAAGTAGGACATCTTTCCGGAATTGACCTTCCTGTGCAGCCTATGGAGCATCATTATCTGATTACTGAGGAAATTGCTGAAATAAAATCCCGAGATCCAGAAAATCGATTGCCGGCCGGAATTGATTATGAAGGCAATATCTATTTCCGCCAGGAACAACAGGGGATGCTTCTGGGGACTTATGAGCCTGCAGCTACTCCCTGGAAAATCAGTGGCACTCCGGCTGATTTTGGACACGATTTGCTCCCTCCTGATCTTGATCGCATTTCCGATCGATTAAATATGAGTTTTGAGCGAATTCCTGCGCTTGCGGAGGCGGGCATCAAGGATGTAATTAATGGCCCATTTACATTTGGACCTGACGGCAACCCGATGATCGGTCCGATCCCTGGTATGAAAAATTACTGGGTTGCAGTAGGTGTGATGGCTGGATTTTGTCAGGGCGGTGGAGTTGGATTGTCAATGGCTGAATGGATGATTGACGGCGAACCTTCGATTGATGTATGGGCCATGGATGTGGCTCGCTTTGGTGACTTTGCAACTCCAGGCTGGGGCACAATAAAATCGTCTGAAAACTATGAACGTCGGTTTGTGATGACCTTTCCTAACGAAACTCTTCCGAAAGGACGCATGCAAAAAACAACTGCCCTGTTTGATCGTTTGACCTCAAAGGGTGCCGTCTGGGATCAAGGTTTTGGTCTTGAGAGTGCCTTGTGGTTTGCTGACAGACCTGAAGATGCTCATGAAGACCCAACTTTTCACCGTTCACGTGCCCACAAATATGTGGCACGTGAAGTAAAGGCAGTCAGGGAAAATGTAGGCGGAATAGAAATCGCCAATTATGCAAAACATCAGTTTAAAGGCCCAGGGGCTCGTGACTTCCTTAACTATGTTCTGGCAGGCAGACTTCCAAGCCCTGGGCGCATCAATCTTACTCCTATGTTAACTTCCAAGGGGAAACTATATGGAGATTTAACGGTTGCCTGTATGGAAGATGAATATTTCATTCTTTTCGGATCCGGATTGATGCAGGAAGCACATCGACGCTGGTTTGAAAAAAGATTGCCTGAAAATGGAGTTTCATATGCAAACCGTTCAGATGATTATCACGGTGTGGCTATTTCAGGTCCAAAATCTCGGGAATTGCTGAAGCGAATTACAAGAGATGATGTTTCTAAGGGATCGTTCAGGTTCAGAGATATTCGCCAGACTTATGTAGGCGATGTCCCCGCAATCATAATCAGGATGAGTTTTTCCGGAGAGCTGGGTTATGAAATTTACTGCAAACCACATTACCTTATTAAACTTGCAGAAAATATTGAAGAAGCAGGGGAGGATCTTGGATTTTGCTGGTATGGAGCTCGAGCATCGCTTTCAATGCGATTGGAAAAACAATGGGGAGTCTGGACACTGGATTTTCGTCCGGATTTTACTGCGGCTGAATCCGGACTTGATGCCTTCATTGATTGGAATAAGGACTTCATCGGAAAGGAAGCCGCTCAAAGAGAACACCGAAACGGGACTAAACAAAAACTTGTCACATTGACAATTGAGAGTGAAGAAATAGATGTTTCAAATGACGAAGCTATTCTGAAAAATGGAGAGTCAATAGGATATATTTCTTCCGGAGGGTATGCACACTACGTAAAAAAATCGGTTGCACTTGGCTATGTTCCTACTGAACATTCGAAACATGGAACAAAGGTACAGGTGGAAATACTGGGTGAAATGTACAATGCAGAAGTTCAGGGGGCATCTCTTTATGACCCTGATGGTACACGGATGAGAGAGTAAGAGTAATTAATGAAATGAAAAAAATTTATTTGAAAATAATTCAGAATTTAAGGACTATACATACGGAAATAACCAAAATTAATGGTACAAATCCGAATTTAAGAGTCTGAATGTCAGCCTGGTATATAATCTTGTCAGGTAGACACATGAACTCAGCAGTCCAGCATTCATTTTTTGCAGACCCATAAGCTGACTGTCTGAGAACAATTAATAACCAAACTCAAGGGGTAAGCTATGAGTGAAGAAGAAAAAGATCTGCTTGAAGACGAAGAAGAATTAGATTTGTCCTCTCTTTCGGATGAGGATCTAGTCCTTCAGATGCATGACGACCTCTACGATGGACTTAGAGAGGAAATCGAAGAAGGGACAAATATTTTGCTGGAACGCGGTTGGACTCCTGATGCAGTTCTGAGTGAAGCATTGGTGGAAGGTATGCGCATTGTGGGGATCGATTTCCGGGATGGGATTTTGTTTGTTCCGGAAGTTCTTCTTTCCGCAAATGCTATGAAAGGCGGGATGGCAATACTGCGTCCTTTGCTCGCAGAAACTGGAGCGCCTCCGGTTGGGAAAGCAGTTATTGGTACCGTCAAAGGGGACATTCACGATATAGGCAAAAACCTTGTGGGAATGATGTGGGAAGGCGCCGGATTTGAAGTTATAGATATCGGCATCAATAATCCTGTTGAAAATTATCTTGAGGCGATTGAAGAACACAAACCGGACATCCTGGGCATGTCGGCATTGCTGACCACAACTATGCCCTATATGAAAGTAGTGATAGAAGAACTTGTAAACAAAGGTATCCGCAATGATCTGATAGTTCTTGTTGGGGGGGCGCCTTTGAACGAAGAATTTGGACAGGCCATTGGAGCCGATGCATATTGCCGTGATGCTGCTGTAGCTGTCGAAACAGCGAAGGCAATGATTGACCAAAAAAGAGAGAATGCCGGTTCTAAGGCGGCATAATTATGCACACTGATTCGATTTATCAATATGAAAGCTGTGAATAATCGACGTCGCCGCGGAGGGAAATATTATCAAGTAAGTTCCAGAATTCGAACTGAACCGAAACCTGATTTGTGGGCCGAAAGATTTGAGAAGTCAGATAAAATTCTGGTGATAGCCTGCGGAGCTCTGGCCAAAGAAATAACTGCATTGATTCGAATGAATAACTGGACTCATTTACAATTACGCTATCTTCCTGCAAAACTTCACAATGAACCGAAAAATATTCCTCAAAATATTCGGAAAAATTTGATGAATGCCCAAAATAAATTTTCTCAAATATTTATCGGCTATGCAGATTGTGGAACCGGAGGAAAACTTGATTCTCTGCTGGACGAATTCGGTGTGCAACGCTTGCCGGGAGCACATTGCTATGAGTTTTTTTCCAGCAGTCAGTCCTTCAGCAAAATGCTTGAAGAAGAACCCGGAAGTTTTTTTCTGACAGATTTTCTGGTGAAAAGTTTTGAAAAACTAATCTGGCAGGGATTGAAAATAAACAGTCATCCGGAATTACTCAATATATATTTCAGGCATTATAAAAGGTTAGTCTATTTGGGCCAAACAGAGAATCAGGCCCTGCAAACACAGGCTCAGGAAATTGCACAAAGATTGGGGCTTAATTATTTATATCGATTCACCGGATACGGGGCACTAACCCCAGCTCTTTCAGATTTAACTGCAACTGCTTAATTTATGGCAAAATCAACAATTATTTTCTGGCGTGATATTCCATCGCAGGTAGTTGTTAAACAAGGACGTACTTCTGCCAAGGCTCAATTGTCTAAACGTTTTATGGAGGCAATTGATAAAGCGGCCATGCGTGCAGGTCGTCAGGGCAGCAAGGAGTATCTTGAAGACTGGCGACGGGAAATTGAGACCTGCCAGGGCGATCCAAAAACTGTTGCAAATACCATAGCTCAGGAATTGGAGCAAAAGTATTCTGACGATATCTTGAAAGCAATGGTAAAAAACAAAGGCCTTAAAACCGACCAAACTTAAACATTAAAGATATAAATAAAATGACAAAAACCGTAGTTAGTTCTGCAACAAAAGAAGTTGTGATTGGATTTGATCAACCTTTCGTGATGATTGGTGAACGGATCAATCCAACCGGCAGAAAATTGCTTGCAGAAGAAATGTCAAAAGGTGATTTCAGCAGAGTTGAGCAAGACACGCTGGCACAAGTAGCCGCGGGGGCACAAATGCTGGATGTTAATGCAGGAATTCCACTGGCAGATGAACCAAAAATTCTGGCTGAGACAATTAAACTTGTGCAGTCACTTACAGACGTCCCTCTTTCCATCGATTCATCTATCGTGGCCGCCCTTCAAGCAGGATTGGAAGTTTATCAAGGCAAGGCTTTATTGAATTCAGTCACCGGTGAAGAAGAACGGCTTGAATCAGTATTGCCCCTTGTCAAAAAATACGGTTGTGCTGTTGTTGCAATTTCCAACGATGAAACAGGGATTTCAGAAGATCCCAACGTACGTTTTGAAGTAGCAAAAAAAATTGTTTACCGTGCCAAAGATTACGGGATCCCAAGCTCAGATATAGTTGTTGATCCCCTTGTGATGCCAATCGGTGCACTCAATTCTGCTGGTATGCAGGTGATTAAGCTGGTCAGGCGTTTACAGGAAGAATTAAAAGTAAACACCACTTGTGGTGCCTCCAACGTTAGTTTTGGTTTGCCGAATCGTAATGGAATTAATGCTGCCTTCCTGACCATGGCCATTGCCTCAGGTCTTACCTCAGCAATAACCAACCCTTTACACGAATCAGTGATGCAGGCAGTACTGGGTGCTGATGTAATGATGGGGAATGACCCGAACTGCGTAAGATGGATAAAGAGATACAGACAGCCCGTGAATGCAGGTGAAGCTGGTGGAAGAAGAGAGAAAAGACGTCTTAGAGTCAAACGTGCTTAGTGCAGTTAACATATGGAGAGAAAATGAATATTAGTGTATTTGACCTGTTCAAAATCGGGATAGGACCTTCAAGTTCCCATACTGTAGGTCCAATGTACGCCGCCAAGCAGTTTTTGTTTAACTACATGGAAAAGTTCCCCCTTGATAAAATTGCTTCACTTAAGGTTGAGTTATTTGGATCCCTAGCTTTTACTGGCAAGGGTCATGGGACTGATACAGCAATTTTAATGGGCTTAGAGGGTAATGAGCCTGCTTCAGTTGATACAGAACAAATTCCTGCCCTCCTAAATCGTATACATAAAACAAAGACACTGTCCCTGATGAATGAACACAGTATTCCTTTTGAAGAAAAAAATTCCTTAATCTTCAATCATGATGATATTTTACCGCATCATTCAAATGGAATGCGATTCAAAGTTTTTGATACTGACGGCAATATACTACACGAAGAAGATTTTTATTCAGTTGGCGGGGGATTTATTCTGAATGGAGAAGAAATCCAGAATGAAGTTGAAATCAATAATGCTCAAATTCCATTTCCTTTTAAGACTTGTGAAGAACTTTTTATACATTGTGAAAGAACTGGAATGACCTGCCGAGAATTGATGTGGATAAATGAACAGACCTGGCGCACTGAATCCGAAATTTGGGAAGGATTATTAGATATCTGGAGTGTGATGCAGGAATGCACGCAGCGAGGAATGTCCTCTTCAGAAACACTTCTTCCCGGAGGATTGAATGTACGCCGGCGTGCCCCCGGATTACACAAAGAATTAACAGAAAAACCAGACTCAACTCCATCAGAAGTTATGGACTGGGTAAGTTTATTTGCTATAGCAGTCAATGAAGAAAATGCTGCAGGAGGTCGCATGGTTACAGCACCGACAAATGGAGGAGGAGGAGTTATCCCTGCTGTAATGCATTATTGCAGTCGTTTCAGAACAGATTTCAACGAAGACAAAATTATAACTTTTCTACTTACAGCAGGAGCAATGGGCATTTTATTCAAAGAAGGGGCTTCTATTTCCGCTGCAGAAGTTGGATGCCAGGGAGAAGTTGGAGTTGCATGTTCTATGGCAGCGGCTGGACTCGCTGCAGTGATGGACTGTTCTCCACGTCAAATTGCCAATGCCGCAGAAATTGGCATGGAACATAATCTTGGACTGACCTGCGACCCTGTAGGAGGTTTGGTTCAAATTCCCTGTATTGAAAGAAACACAATGGGTGCAATAAAGGCCATCAATGCCGCAAGGCTTGCCAAGAGGGGGGACGGGTACCATATCATTTCACTGGATAGAGTAATTGAGACAATGCACAGAACAGGAAAGGATATGCTTCACCATTACAAGGAAACCTCATTGGGCGGTCTTGCTGTAAATTTGCCCGAGTGCTGATCCTTAAGTAAAAATCCTGAAAATGAGCAATGAATCAAAAGGAATGATCCTAGGGTTTTTAGGAGTTGTTGCATTTGGGTTAACACTTCCGGCTACACGATTTATAGTTCCTTATTTTGAGCCGATATTCATTGGATTGGGTCGAGCAGTGATGGCTTCAGTTGTAGCAGCATTTATTTTGATAGCTACAAAGCAGTCAAGACCAAATCGGCATCAGTTAATGCAGCTTTCAGTAGTTGCATTAGGGGTTGTTGTAGGATTCCCTGTCTTAACAGCATGGGCAATGAAAACAGTACCTGCATCACATGGAGGAGTCGTGCTAGGAGTTTTACCATTGGCAACTGCCACCGCAGCCGTTATGGTTTCCAGGGAAAAGCCTTCTGCAGGTTTCTGGATTTTTAGCCTGCTTGGAAGTATAGTAGTTGTCACATATTCGCTTTTGCAGGGCTTTGGTTCTTTCCAATTGGGTGACTTGTTCCTGATTGGAGCAATTTTAAGTGCTGGACTGGGCTATGCACTTGGAGGGAAACTCTCAAAAGAATTAGGAGGCTGGCAGGTAATTTGTTGGGCACTTGTGATTTCATTTCCATTTATAATTTTCCCTGCATGGATGCAGGCACCTGAAGAGAATTTCAGCAATCTGCCGCTAAATGTTCTTTTAAGTTTTTTATATCTGGCTTTAGTCAGCCAGTTATTTGGTTTTTTCCTTTGGAACAAAGGTCTGGCTTTAGGTGGAATTGCCCGTGTAAGCCAGACACAGTTAATTCAGCCATTTGTAACCCTGCTTGCATCTGCGTTTTTAATCAATGAAACAGTCAGCTTACAAACCATTTTATTTGCAGTACTGGTGGTCTGCATCGTTGCAATTGGTAAAAAAATGCCAGTTTACCAACGATGATTAATCAACTTTACCATTAAGATTAAATAATTAATTAACCGAAAACATTTTAATCAAATGAAACTTTCTGAATCAGAATTAGAAGCACAATATCCAGAAATGCCAAGCATTCCTTCAGATATTGAAATTTCACAAAATGCATCAATGAAGCAAATTCCAGAAATTGCTTCATTGGTCGATATCGACCTTGATGGACTTGAACAGTATGGAAAATATAAAGCAAAAATTGAAAACAGTGTCTGGGAGCAAGTTAAAGACAATCCAGACGGGAAATTAATTTTAGTTACAGCAATCACACCCACACCTGCAGGAGAAGGAAAAACCTGCACTTCAATAGGTTTGGCCCAGGCATTTGGCAAGCTTGGAATCAAGCACGCGTTGGCGCTGCGTGAACCAAGCATGGGTCCCACATTTGGAATAAAAGGCGGTGCGGCCGGCGGAGGTTATTCCCAGGTGCTGCCAATGGAAGACATCAACATGCATTTTACAGGCGATTTACATGCTATTGCTGCTGCACATAATCTTTTGTCTGCTGTACTAGATAATTCCATGCATTTTGATAATCCATTGGATATTGACCCTGAAAAAGTAACATGGAGGCGTACAATTGATTTATGTGACAGACAGCTTCGTAACGGTGAGATTGGACTCGGGTCAAAATTTGATGGATTCCCCCATAAAACCGGATTTGATATTGTGGCCGCATCAGAAATTATGACAATTGTCGCTCTTGCCCTGGACATGGATGATTTGCGAGAAAGACTTGGTAGAATTGTAGTTGCCTACAACAAAGCCGGGAAACCTGTTTTTGCACGTGAGTTAGACTGTATAGGTTCAATGTGTGTAATTCTCAAAGACGTGTTAAAACCAAATCTTGTACAAACCTGTGAGCACACACCCGTTTTTGTTCATTGCGGACCATTCGGAAATATAGCCCACGGATCCAACAGCGTAAGAGCTACAAGGCTCTCTCTTAAACTGGCACCATACGTTGTTACTGAAGCTGGTTTTGCCGCAGATTTAGGTGCAGAGAAATTTGTAAACATAAAGTGTCGCCAGGCAGGGTTAAACCCAAATGCCTGCGTATTGGTTGCAACAGTCAGGGCTCTTAAGTATCACGGAGGAGTGGAAAAAGAGGATTTGAATACTGAAAATCTTGAGGCCCTTAAAACCGGCTGCGAAAATTTAAGAACACACGCAGAAAATGTTCAAAAATACGGACTGCCTGTGGTTGTGGCAATTAATCGATTTCCTTCCGACACGCCAGCTGAACTGGATACAGTACGTCAGTATTGTGAGGAGATCGGAGTTGAGTGCTCCCTCAGCGAAGTAGTCGCAAAAGGAAGTGAAGGCGGGCTGGACCTGGCAAAAAAAATCAAACGTGTTGTTGACGAAAAACCCGGTGCTCCTAATTATTATTATGCTAATACTGATTCCATCAAGGACAAAATACAAACTGTTGCACGGGAAATATACCGAGCAGACGGGGTTGATTATACAGAAGAGGCAGATGCGTCAATACTGCGTTTACAGGAAAACGGGCTGGCTGACTGGCCGATTTGCATGGCCAAAACCCAGGCCTCTCTTTCAGATGATCCTAAAAAAAGAAACGCCCCAACTGGCTGGCGTTTACAGGTCAGAGATGTGAAAGTTTCCAACGGAGCAGGATTTATAGTTGCTCTGACAGGCAAAATGATGCTGATGCCCGGAATGCCAAAACAATCCGCGGTGCAAAGAATTGACATTGACTCCGAGGGACGAATAACCGGACTGTCTTGAATTGTTTTTATTATGAGCTCTGAATTACTTTTTTAGAAAAAAAGAATATTTTGAAAAGTAATAAAAACTATACTATTCGTCTCAGAAACATTGTTGTTTATGGTTTTCACGGGGTACATCAGGAAGAGAAAACTCTGGGGCAGCGTTTTGAAATAGACCTGGAATATATGTTAAAAGATCCGCCTGATCCGTGGATAGATGAAGAAAGCACTACAATTTCTTATGTAAATGCTCACAATATTGTAAGTCAAGTAAGTTCAGAGCAAAGATTTAATTTGATTGAAACTCTTGGAAACAGAATCATTGAGGAAATGCGTGATAGATACCCTGTTGAAATGATTTTAGTTAGAATCCGAAAGCCGTCTGTGCCGATTCAGGGCATACTGGATCATGTGGAAGTTGAAATTGTCTGGCAGTCGGGAACGAATTGAAAAATTTTAAGTGATTGATATTGGCTGATATTTACGAGTTTCTTGATTCAATTGACGTTTCATATGAACGTTTCGATCACCCTGCCGTTTTTACCGTAAGTGAAGCAAAACGGCTGTCACCGGAAATGGATGGGGCGTCAACTAAAAATCTGTTTTTAAGAGACAAAAAAGGCATCAGGCATTTTCTGGTAACCGTACCTCAAGATAAGCAGGTGGATTTGAAAGAGCTTTCTTCCATCCTGGAAGCCTCTCGCTTGAGTTTTGCGTCACCGGATCGTCTGAAAACATATTTGGGAATAGATCCTGGTTCAGTAAGTTTACTGGCATTGCTTAATGATTCAGAAAAAAAAGTAGAGGTATTTATTGATAATGAACTTTGGGATGCAGAAACAATTCTTTGTCATCCATTAGTGAATACCAGTACCTTGGCTGTTCCTCGTGATGGAATAAAGCAATTCCTTGAAAAAACTGGTCATACTTTGAGGCTTGTTGAAGTTCCTGTAAAATAATCAATGATGAAGTTCAGAATAAACAAGAAGGGGAGAAATGAATAGAACCGCAGACGCCATAATAGTCGGGGCCGGAGTAATCGGTTCCGCAGTTGCCTTTGAATTAGCAAAACGTGGATACAAAACATTAAACATTGATAAACTTCCTACCTCCGGATATGGCTCAACAAGTAATTCATGTGCCATCGTCAGGGCACATTATTCCACATGGGATGGTGTGGCAATGGCCTACGAAGGCTTCTTTTACTGGGATGACTGGGATAATTATATTGGGGTGAAGGACGAACGTGGGATGATAAAATATATGAAAACAGGGTCAATTATGTTTAAACTTCAAGGCGAAGATCATAGCAGGAAATCCCTGAAATTTTTTAAAGAAATTGGAGTGGAACACGAAATATGGGATCTGGAAAAAATGAAAGAAATGATTCCAATTTATTCTCATGATCAATACGACGGAACAACTCGTCCCGATGAAGATGATCATTTTTGGGACAAGACCGGGAAAAAAATCGAGGGCGCCGTTTACACTCCGGGATCAGGATATGTAAGTGATCCCCAGCTTACTTCACATAATTTACAGGTGGCCGCAGAGGCCAACGGTGGTGAATTTTTGTTTAACAGTGAAATCACAGAAATCAAGCAACAGAATGGGAGGGTCGCGGGTGTCACTTTAAAAACAGGAGAACAAATTGACTCACCGATTGTAGTTAATGTTGCAGGTCCTCATTCCTTTGTAATCAACAGAATGGCTGATGTTGAGAAAGAAATGAATATCAAAACAAAAGCCTTGCGGCATGAGGTACATCATGTGCCTTCTCCAGAGGGATATGATTTTGAAAAAGATGGATTTCACACCTCTGACGGTGACAACAGTATATATTTTAGACCAGAAACGGGTAATACAATCCTAATTGGCAGTGAAGACCCGTTATGCGACCCAAAAGAATGGATTGCCGATCCTGATAACTATAACCAGCAGGTTACTGAATCACAATGGAAAGCCCAGGTTTACCGTTGTGCCAGAAGAATCCCCCAACTAAAAATTCCATCACGAACAAGCGGTGTAGTGGATTTGTATGATGTATCAGATGACTGGTTACCAATTTATGACAAGTCTGCACTGAAGGGGTTTTATATGGCAATCGGTTCGAGCGGGAACCAATTTAAAAATGCGCCCGTTGCCGGCCACTGCATGGCTGAACTGATAGACGCATGTGAAAAAGGACAAGAACATGATTCAGATCCTGTTAAAGTAAAAACTGTCTATACAGGACTGGAACTCAACATGGGATTCTATTCACGTAATCGTGAAATTAATCCGAACAGCAGTTTTTCTGTAAATGGATGAAAAATACAGTTATAAAATCAGGTTTAAACAATTGAAATATACATTAAATAGTAAAAATATTTCTTAAAAAATAACTATGAGTTATCAATTAAACTGTCCAAATTGCGGAAAACGCGCCGTTAGCGAATTTACTTTCAGGAGTGAATATCTGAAACGTCCTGCCCCAGATGCTGATTTTTCAGTCTGGGCAGATTATGTTTATTTCCGCGAAAACAACATGGGGCACCAAACCGAATGGTGGTATCATCGCAGCGGTTGTCAAAGCTGGTTTTTAGCAGAACGTGACACCACAAATAATACAGACCATAAAAGTTTTTGGTATCATGAACTGGAGAAAAATTCTTCTAAAAATTAAGGGGACACCTGATGAAAAATAGGATCGATACTCACCAATATTGCGAACTACCTGATTTAGGAGCAGAAATATCATTCCAGTTTAACGGCAAACGCATTCAGGCTTATACAACTGACACTATTACTTCAGCATTTATTGCATCAGGACAAACGCTGCTTTCCCGGAGCTTCAAGTATCACAGGCCTCGGGGTGCTTATGACATCTACGGCCAGGGACATGAATCACTGGTTACTACCAATCATGAACCAAACCTGCTGGCTGATCGAACACGTGTGCAAAACGGTATGGTTGTCAAATCGCAAAACGCCTGGCCTTCATTGGAGTTCGATATTGGAGAAATAAATGACACAATCGTTCCAATGCTTCCAAACGGTTTTTACTACAAAATGTTCCACAAGCCAAAATGGGTATGGCCCATTGCAGAGCAGCAGATTCGCAAGGCCGCAGGACTTGGCAAAATAGACACTGAAGGAAGAAATGCTGACAGGAGATACGAAAAAAGATACCGTTTCCCTGATGTGTGCATTATTGGAGGTGGACCTTCTGGTTTGGCAGCAGCTCTCGCTGCAGTTGAAGAGGGGAAACAGGTGCTTTTGCTTGATGACAACTCAGAGCCTGGAGGTCATTCACTTCACAGTATTGCCGAGGTTGCTAATTGCAAAAATGAAAATCTCAACGGTCTCCCAGAGTACCAGGCCATTCAAAAATTAATTGATGAGCTTGCGGAATTTCCCAACCTGGAAGTATTAGTCAACTCCAACGTGTTTGGTCTGTATGAAGATAATTTGATTGCAGCACAGTGTGGACCTGATTTGTTCAAGATCAGGGCTGATTCAGTTTTACTCGCGCCTGGTGCTACAGACAGACATCTGGTTTTTGAAAATAATGATCGTCCGGGAATTATGACTGCCCGCGGAGTTGAAAGACTGATCATGCGTCATGCAGTTCTGCCAGGCGAAAATGTGGTTGTGGTTACAACTCATGATGGAGGATTTCATACCGCACTTCTTATGCAGGGTGCAGGAGCAAAAATAATTGCCGTGGTTGATGGACGTGAAACAGGAAACGATGAAGGAGTTTTCGAAAAGAAAATACGCGACCTTGCAATCCCTGTCTACAAGGGGCTGACTGCTCACGCTGCACATGGAAGGAAAAGAATTGAAAGTGTGGAAGTGGGACCAATTACCGGAGGTGATTCATTAAAATCATTTGACTGTGATTTGCTTGTAATGGCTGTGGGTTTTAAACCACAGATTAACCTGCTTTCAATGGGCAATAAGCCTCCTAAATGGGATGCTGAACGTCAAATTCTACGGGTTTCCGAATTACCTTCCGGAGTGTTTTCTGCCGGAGAAGTGCATGGATCAGCAGGATTTGCACGTTTATATGCAGAAGGATTTCAGTCCGGAAAAGAAGCCGCATTAAGTGAAACTTCTCCCGGTAAAGTATATACATTTAAGACAGAAAGGACTGCAGAAGAAATTATTACAGCACTGCCTGCAGATATTGAGTCTGGTGGTAAACATCATTTTATCTGCAAATGCATGGATGTCACAAGGACTGAAGCACAGGCATCCATCGATGAGGGATATGACCAGGTAGAATCTCTCAAGCGCTACTCCAGCATGGGCATGGGACCCTGCCAGGGCAAGGCCTGCCATGAGGCAGTAGCTCGCCTTGCGGCACAGGACACAGGACTTTCTAAACTGGATGCTGTCGCGACCACAGTTCGTCCTCCTTTCACTGGAGCTACATTTGGTGTGCTTGCCGGACGTGCACCTCATCTGTCGCCGATTCGACGTACTCCGTTACATCACTGTCACATTGATCTTGGAGTAAAATTTCTAGATGCTGGCCAATGGAAACGACCTGATTCATATACAGATCCTCAGATTGAAGCAGGATTTGTACGTAATGGGTTGGGAATGATTGATGTCAGTACACTTGGAAAAATTGAAATAAGCGGTCCGGAAGTAATAAAGTTTCTGCATTTTTTACTTCCAGGGAAATATGCAAAATTTGAGGTAGGGCGAACTCGTTACTCAATAATGATTGGAGAAGACGGTATCCTGTTTGAGGATGGAACGATTTCTCATATTGAACAGGGAATCTACTACCTTACCACTACTACAGGGAACCAGGACGCAATTAATTCACTTTTTCAATGGTGGCTGCTGGTGGAAGATTTTGATGTGCAGGTCAAGAATCTCAGCCTGACAAATGCAGCTGTGAATGTAACAGGAACAACAGCCAGAGAATTTCTGCAGAAGCTTGTTGATATTGACATGTCAAACGAGGCTTTTCCCTACATGCATTGCCGAAAAGCCACCATTGCAGATGTACCTGTTTCATTCTACAGGATTGGCTTCACCGGAGAACTGGGATATGAAATACATTTCCCTGCTGAATATGGTGAATCTATGTGGAATTATCTGCTAGCAGAAGGAGAAGAGTTTGATTTAAAGCCTTTTGGAGTTGAAACACAGCGTATTTTGCGTTTGGAAAAAGGACACCTGTTACCGGGAACTGATACTGATGCCCTGAGCAGTCCATATGAAACTGGAGTAGGTTTCGCCATTAAAGATGATAAGGATGATTTTGTCGGCAAGGCGTTCTTGAAGCATTTCAAGGAACGCGGTATTGAAAACAAACTTGTACCTTATCAACTGGAAACAGACGCACCCATTCCGGATGATGGCGTTGCTGTGCTGGATAATGGAAAAATTGCCGGACGTGTAACAAGTTCACGACTAAGTCCTACCTTAAAAAGGGGAATTGGCCTGGCCTGGGTCAGAAATGATATGTCGGAAACAGGCAGCCGTTTCTCCATAAGATTGGCAAATGGAGAGGATGTGCAAGCCACGGTGCTGGATCATGCTGCATATGACCCTGAAGGCACACGGTTAAAAAGTTAAGATAATTTAGGAAAGATTGGCGAACTATCATAATTCATTTGCACAGCCTGTAGGATTTCCCGTTCCAGAATGGAAAGAATGTCAAATGCCTACTCTTTCTATGATATCAGGCAGCTGGTGTCGTATAGAGGAACTGGATGCTGAAAAGCACACGAAAGATCTTTTTAACGCATATGTAAAAAACCATGACGATTCAAACTGGACTTATCTGCAGTATGGCCCGTTTGATAGCATTGAAGAGTTTGAATGTTGGCTGAAACAGGCCAGTACAGGGAATGACCCTGTTTTTTACGCGATAATAGACTTAAAGACCAATAAGGCAACAGGAATTTCCAGTTACCTCAGGATTCAGCCTGTAGTGGGAGTTATTGAACTGGGGAATATTCACTTTTCACCATTATTGAGAAAAACGACCATGGCGACTGAAGCAATGTATTTGATGATGCGCCGTGCATTCGATGAGCTTTGTTACCGTCGGTGTGAATGGAAATGTGACTCTCTGAATGCTGCTTCAAGAAATGCAGCATTGCGCCTGGGGTTTACCTTTGAAGGAATATTCAGACAGGCATTGGTTTATAAAGGAAGGAATCGTGATACTGCATGGTATTCTGTTATAGACAAAAACTGGCCGAAACTGAAGAAATCTTTTGAGAAATGGCTAAGTCCTGAAAATTTTAACTCACAAGGTGAACAACAAAAAAGCCTGTCAGAAATCAGAAATAATTTGAATGAATGAATCTTCAGGAAGTTTCTTCTCAAGGCAACTTGTGAAAAATTTCCTCAACTTTAATAAATATTTGTCATACCAGAAAGTGCAGATTTAAAATTCGAATCAATCGGTTATTCAAATAAAAATTTTAACATAAGCAGATTAAAAGCATGAGGAGAATGAAGTGATTAAAACAAGCCCTCTTTCAGGAATCTACCGGAATCACCCAGTAAATATCATCGAAGTTTCAGGATGGCATATTGCCGGGAATTTTGGAGACACTGAACGTGAGCAGGATAACCTGAAAAAAGGTGCAGTCCTTGTCGACTGGTCACACATCGGAAAAATTTCTCTTTCACTGGGAAATGCATCAGCCGCCTCAGAAAAGGTGCTAAAAGGATCATCTAAAATCGAGCCCCTGAATTCAATGGCTGATTCAAAAATGGCTGT
>CAJXDX010000021.1 GCA_913052275.1 uncultured Pseudomonadota bacterium
CATGCCTGCGCTTCAAGAGGTGTGATGCCAAAATCATCTTCTCCAGGAAACACCAGGGCTCTAGCCTGCTGATATAATTCTAACAGTTTTTTGTTTGAGAGTGTGCCATGAAATTCAATGTTTTCTTCTGCAATAGACCTGCAGTATGCTTCATCCTGTCCTCTTCCGGCAATTTTAAGGGGGAGTTTGAGCTGATTAAATGCTTTCACAGCCAAATCAACCCTTTTGTTGGGAGCAAAGGCACCAACCATCAGGTAAAAACTGTCTTTTGCTCCGCCAGGTCTGAAGAATGATAAATCAACAGGAGGATGAATAACCTGTGATTCACGGTTATAATAATCACGAATTTTTCTGCGGATGTTCTGACTGTTGCATATGAAAGTGTCAACCCTTTTTGATGTTTTACTATCCCAGCGCTGTAAATATGAGCGTGTAGCTTCCGCACCAATCCTTACCAGCATTGAGGTTCGAGGCTGTCTGAAGTATGTGTCAAACTGATCCCATACATAACGCATTGGAGAATGTACGTATGAAATATGATAGACAGAGTCATCATGTTTCACACCTTTAGCAACGCAATGGCTGGAACTTACTATTAGATCATAACCATTTAAATTAAACTGCTCTATTGCCAAAGGGAAAAGCGGGAGGTAATGCCTGTATTTTTTTAAACCAAAAGGCATGTGCTGTATGAAGGAGGTGCTGATCTTCATTGACTCAATTATCTTGGAAAGCTTCCCTTTCTCGTGAATTAAAGTGTATAGATCTGCATCCGGAAACAGTTCACAGAGTACCTCAAGACACTTTTCCCCACCACGCATTCCATTCAGCCAATCGTGCACCAGTGCGACTTTACTTCCCTCCAGTGATGCTATTGTCACTACATCTCCTCAATCAGCCCAGGTAGCAAACCGATATGTTTTAATTGTTTAAAGTTTTTCGGATCAATATATGGATGTTTTTGTTCATGATCCCAGGTGGTATAGTAAGGTATGTGCACAGCGTGTCCCCCAATCTGCACAACAGGTACAATGTCTGAGCGCATTGAATTTCCTATCATCATGAAACGTGAAGCAGCAATATCATGACGAGACAAGATTTTTTCATATGTCTCAGAATTTTTGTCGCTCACTATTTCCACACCTGTAAAATAGTCTGCTAATCCTGAACGGGCAATTTTTGTTTCCTGGTCAATCAGGTCCCCCTTTGTGATAAGCAGCAGGCGATATTTTTTTGACAGCTCATCAATTACTTCCTGTACATCAGGCAGTAGCTCAATGGGCGCAGCTAACATTTCTCTGCCGAAATCAAGTATCTGCTGAATTTCATTCCCCTGTATTTCACCATCAGTGAGTTCAATAGATGTTTCAATCATGGAGAGAATGAAACCTTTAATTCCGTATCCAAAGATTTTGAGGTTTTTTATCTGAGTTGAAGATAAAGTTTGATCAACCACTTCCGGACCATGTGAGGAAAGCATTTCACGGAACTTTTCCTGAGTCATGGTGAAAATAGACTCATTATGCCAAAGGGTATCATCGGCATCAAAGCCAATTACATCAAACATTCTTAAGTTTGCTGTAAAAAGAGGAGTAAGTTAAAACTGGGGAGAAAAAAGTATGCGGGAAGCCAAATTCCTAAGCAAGCGGAAATCCAGCGGGTATGTAATTAGTTACAATTTATTGGAGGTAATTGTGGGTGAGATTCGCAAAATCTCACCCTTTCAGCTTTACGGAGTCTGGCACTGGCGCTCCTCCATTAACAATTCGTTGTAGGAATCACGCATAACGTTGATCGTAATCACGTCCTTCAGAGTTTTCGCCGATGACTCTAACATGTCCAGTCCAACACCAATTGAAATGTCCTGCCGAGTCAGATCTTCCAGCTGTAAAACTATATGCTTAAGAGAAGAATTCATCTTCCTCCTTACGGCTAAATTAACCGGAATTTTCCACAGAATCCAAGAAATCTTGTCGGTATTCTTTATTCCGGCATACCGTAAAGCGATGCAGTTACTGTGCCTGCTATATTTGCTTTATCAGACGTGCCATTTCAATCGCGCATTCAGTTGCGTAACGACCCTGGTTCCCAGCTTTAGAACCGGAACGCTCAATTGCCTGTTCAAGTGTGTCTGTAGTTAGAAGACCAAAGCTGACAGGAACTCCGGTTTCCAGGGAGGCAGAAGCTATACCGCTTGACGCATTTGCACATACATAATCGTAATGTGATGTCTCTCCGCGAATAACAGTTCCCAGGCAGACGATAGCATCAAATTTCCCGCTCTCAGCCAGTTTTTTGGCAGCTAAGGGAAGTTCGAAGGCACCCGGAACTCGTAAAACTGTGACCTCTTCCTTATTTCCGCCATGCCTTGCAAGTGAATCCAAGGCGCCTTCCAGCAGGCGCTCGCAGACAAACTCATTAAATCTGGATACCACAAAGGCAATTTTCAGATCTGTGGCTATTAAATCACCTTCTATTTGAATCATGCTTACCCGGATTGTTTGTAATGATATGTATCCTGAGAGGAGAAACTATTGAGAATTATTAAAAGCTCGAAGCATCTTATAATGAAAAATACCTGTATCGTGGGAATCACTCCAGTATACACGCAGGGCATAGTTCCCAACGTATTCACTTCTCAAAGGCCGAATATCTTTGGGGATAGTTTTTTGATCCAATTTCTTTACTCCACTGAATTCATCTATGCAAGTTGCGCAGGGGCAGGAGTCACGAAGATCAAAATAACTAATGTGACTCTCCTTCCCATCCTGCCAGAGAATGTACATTTCATCGCCCATAAGAATTTTTTCTGGTTTGGCTTTTTTCTTCACTTTAAGCATAATGGGCGGCCTGAATCTGAAATGTGGTTTCTATATTTGAAGAATTTTTTTATAATAATTACAGGACAATCTACATTATTTTACGCTACAACTCAAGCGTTTGTTAGAGCAGTTTTGATTGCTTTTAGGAACAATAACATGCAACCCGGTTTTGAAATAAAAAATGATAATTGCCAGGGCAGGCGGATTCTGGCATAAAGGAAAGACTGAAAAACTCCGGAAGATAAGAAATTATAACTTGTCACAATCAACAATGCACTGGAAGAAAGTAAGTAGTAACAAGTCTGTTTAATTTAACAGTGTTTTCCGGCAGGGTCTAAGTGATTAGGATCAAAGCAGCATTAACAAAGATGCAATTTAAGTCAACTTTTCCAGAGTAATTGTGGGAAAGAAATAAATTCCTTCCTCAGCAGTTTATATTTACTTTCAATGCAATCCGGAAAACTAATCACATTTGAGGGACTTGACGGCTGCGGAAAGAGTACCCAGCTGGAAAAGGCTAAAAAATGGCTGACCCTGCAAGGCTGCAAAGTACTTAAGACACAGCAGCCGGGAGGCACAAGAATAGGCAAGCAAATCCGGAATATTCTTCTTAATCCGGAACACAAAGAACTTCATCCGGAAAGTGAATTACTGCTTTATTTATCAGACAGGATTCAGCATCTTACAGAAACAATCCTTCCTGCTAAAGCTGAAGGGAAAATTGTATTGTGCGACCGCTTTCATGATTCAACTGTAGCCTACCAGGGGTATGGCCGGGGCTTGAATTTAAAGAGTATTAAGTCTATTATTACATACAGTATCAAACCATATACTCCTGATTTAACTTTTCTTCTGACAATTTCACCGTCAACTGTTGTTGATCGACTGGATCAACGAAAAGAACAGTCAGCAAAAGATCGTCTTGACATAGAGTCATGCAATTTTTTTGAGCGCGCGGCCAAAGGGTATCAGGAATTGGCCTCTGCTGATCCTGCACGTTTTGTCTGCCTCAACGGAGAGCAGGAAATTGAGGTAATCCATCAACAAATCATTTCTGTACTGCAAGATCGTTTCAAGATAGGTTTGAAGTAAAAAAGGTTAATAAACTTATCTTTACCGTCAGATAAAATAGACAGGATTTTATGCAGTCGTGGGACTATAGAAATAATAGAATATTTCGCATATTCACACAGATAAACCAAGCATCAGGAGCGTATTAATAAGTATTTTATGAGAAGCACTTTTTTCCAGCAGCCCTTGCAGCACCAAATAGAAATTGATGGAGAGAATTGGAATCAGGGGGAAGAAATAAAAGGGAAGCTTACAATACGCAATATGAGCAGTGAAACAGTTGTTGTAAATACATCACAGGTAATCCTTGCATACGGATTGAAAAAATCCATTAAAGAAGGCAATGAGTCACCATGGGAAGTACTTGAAAAACAGGTAATGACACAGAATATCTCCCTGCCTGCAGGTGGCGAACAATCATTCGAGTGGATTTTTCAATTGGCAACAGACTGTCCAATTACAGATAAACATGGCGGATTGTATTTGCTTTTTGGCGGAGAAGATACTCTCTCTGTAGGTGGCAAGCTTGACGTGCCGGTTAACCTGCATCCAATCCTGCAGAATTTTCTGCAGACGTTTACCACACAATTTTTTTTCCTGGAAAAATATCAGAAACGAAAATCAGAATGGACTGAGGTCAAACTTGTACCGCCGGAATCAAAGGAATATCCAAATCTGGACTTTGTCCGCTGTTTACTCAGAATATCTCAAGAGCATCTTGAAGCGCATTATCTTTTCAAAATGAGAGGACTGGGACGCTCAGGTGAAAAAATGACAGTAACTAAAAAGAATCGTGAGCTTAAGCAGAAAATACCGCCGGAAAACTATTTGCAGCCAGGGGGGTTCCCTAATCGAGCATGTTTTCGCGAAAATATTAATGAGGCTCTGAACATCGCACGTCCTGATGTGATTTTTTGACCTTTGGCTGAAATTTGATCCGTCTTCAACTTCACAAAATAACCTGCCCATTTGTTACAGCTTTTTTCTTCATTTAAATAACTGCGCGGAAGTTTTTAACAGTTAAATTCATATCAGCGGACATAATTCTGATCCAGTACAAACTCAATATTTTTCGCTCCTAAAGCAATTAATTTTTTTGATCGGCCAATTATTTCACCGGGGACAGATTGAAATGGCTGATTGTTTTTATCTGTCAGAATTCTGAGAGAAAGTTTCCCACTAAAAGGCTGGTTCCCCAAAGCGTTGGACTGACCTATACTGAATTTTTGTGGAAGTTTGAAATTGTCCAGTATTTTCACTGCAACGGGTCTGCCTTTTTCAGGATCGAAAAGCATGATAACCAGTTTATCTTCGGGGCTGACCAGGTTCGATAATCTTGGTGATGCTTTTACAATTCCACTTATGCTGTTTTCCGGAGAATCTGTTTCACGGGACATCAGCTCTTCGGGGAAACTTTTAAAGGGACGGTCCAGATAATATTTAAATCCTTCTGTTCCCAGAGGGATCTGCTGTGTGAGAGGTCCTATTATTTCTCCAACCGATGGGCGATTTGGGTTCCCGTCTTTATCTGTGAGAACAAGCATCCTGTACATACCACTGAGCTTGCGGTCTGTGTCTGACTGGCCAATACTAAAAGTTACCGGAGGTAAAAAAGGATTGAGAATTCTAGAGGCTGCCAGTTCAAGTGTGACTGGATCAAAAAGTAAAACATGAGCATTATCAGTTTTTACTATTCCACCACCGACACCTGGAGCTGTGAGGATAACTCCGCTGATGCTGTGTTCAAGTTTAGCAGTATTACGGGTTATTTCGTTCCACAGTGCGTAAGTCGTTAAACCAACAAAACAAAGCAGGGCTGACCAGAAAATCAGTTTGTTTTTACTCACAGTATGGCAAGTATGTATTTGAAAGCTTGTTAAACCAATACTTCAGCCTGAGGTGTGGATGGAAGCATAGAATTTCCCATTAAATATGCATCAATACAGCGAGCAGCTTCCCTTCCTTCCCAGATTGCCCAGACAACCAGAGAAGCGCCCCGATTAGCATCACCTGCTACGAACACTCCTTCCCTGCTTGTCATGAAATTCTCATCAGAACGAATGGAATAAACAGGCTGGGCGTTTCTAAGCATTTTTTTCACTTCAGCAGGCTTACTGGATTTTTCTGTACCAATAACACTTAACTCAACCCCAAGTCCTTCCAGCAGTCCTTCAACAGTTGGTCCTAAAAAACCCATCGCCAGCAATACAATGTCTGCAGACACAGTAAATTCAGAACCTTCAACACGCTTCATAGTCATTCTTCCATTCTTCCTTTCCCATTCCACATTTACTCCCTGTAAAGCCTTAACACTTCCTGCACCGTCGTCTATGATGGTCTCTGTTAATATGTTTGCCCTGCAGTCCGGATTCGCTTCTTCATGCACCGGAGTAGGCCTGGGTTCCATGTTGACCAGCTCAAACTGGCGTACATTCGGTTTTGCGCCTTGTCTATTAATATTTCCCAGACAATCTGCAGCAGTAAACCCGCCTCCAAGAATTATTACCAATTTGTTTCCGGAATCAATTTTTTCTTCTTCCGGAATGAAGTCTCCGGCAACGTCTCGGTTACACTGCGGGAGAAAATCCATAGCATAATGCACACCATTTAAATCATGCCCTTCAGCAGTAAGCTTTCTTGCGTTTTGTGCACCGATTGTCAGCAAGACAGCGTCAAAACTTTTCTGGAGTTCTTTGACAGATAAATCGATGCCAACATTTACACCGGTACGAAACTCAACACCTTCTTGCCGGAGTTGTTCCACTCGTCGTGATACAATTTTTTTTTCCAGCTTAAAATCCGGTATCCCGTAGACAAGTAATCCGCCTATTCTGTCATCTTTTTCAAAAACAGTTACAGCATGACCTGACCTGCGTAACTGCTGAGCTGCAGCAAGTCCAGCTGGACCGGAACCAATAATGGCGACACGCTTATCAGTCAGCTCACTAGGAGGCTGAGCTTTTATCCAGCCTTCAGTCCATCCTCTTTCCGATATGTGTTTTTCGATTTCTTCAATAGTAACAGCATTAACTTTTCTGAGTTTTTCATCGGAGTCCAACGTATAGTGTTCAGTCAGTACACAACTGTCTTCACATGGAGCGGGACAAATACGTCCTGTGAATTCAGGAAAATTGTTGGTGCTGTGCAAAGAGGCAAGTGCTTCTTTCCAGTGCCCTCGGTAAACAAGATCGTTCCAGTCCGGAATCATGTTGCCCAACGGACAACCCATGTGGCAAAACGGAACTCCGCAGTCCATGCAACGGGCTGCCTGTTGCTGCAGATCCTTGTCTGAGAAAAAAGTGTCGTACTCCTGATAATCAAGTACTCTTTCTTCCACAGGACGAAGTGGTGGGCTTTCTTTTTTAAATTCTAAAAAACCGGTATCATTCCCCATTTAATATATTGAAAAAAAGGTATTATCAGGCAGCTTTGTTTTTCAGTGTTTCCAGTACTGCACGGTATTCGTGCGGCATCACTTTTACAAAGTTTCGTACTGTTTTATTCCAGTTTTCAAGCAATTGTCCTGCTCGTAAACTTCCTGTATTTTCCTGATGAAGTGTAATCCATTTGCGCAGCCAGAACTTTTCTTCAGCATCAGTCACATTTTCCAAAGCAACCATGCTGGAATTGCATTTTGATTCGAATTTTTGATTTTCATCAAAGACATAGGAAATTCCGCCGCTCATGCCTGCAGCAAAGTTTTTTCCAGTTTCCCCCAAGACGATCACGTTCCCTCCCGTCATGTATTCACAGCCATGGTCGCCTACACCTTCTACCACGGCGATTGCCCCACTGTTGCGGACAGCAAAACGTTCACCGGCAATGCCGCTGAAAAAAACTTCTCCTCCAGTTGCACCGTAAAGCACGGTATTTCCCACCAGAATATTTTTTTCTGCCCGAAAACTTGAATTTTTGGGTGGATAAATGATGAGCCTGCCTCCGCTCAAGCCTTTGCCGGTGTAATCGTTTGCATCGCCCTCCAGTTCCAATGTAACTCCATGGGCTAAGAATGCACCGAAACTTTGTCCTGCAGAACCCTGGAATTTGCAGTGTATTGTGTTATCAGGCAGGCCTTTTGCTCCATATCTTCTTGCAATTTCACTGCTCAACAATGTGCCAACAGCACGGTTAACATTGAAGATCGGCAGGGAAAATTTTACTGCTTTTTTTTGTTTCAAAGCCTTTGCAGATTTTTTAATTATCTTGTGGTCCAGTTGACTTTCCAGACCATGGTCTTGTTTCTGAGTACAATAAAGAGTGTCATCTTCTCCCAGCGGAACTTTATGCAGCACAGTTGACAAATTTACTTTTCCTGCCTTCCAGTGCTTTATATCCTTGCGCTGAGTCAAAATATCTGTACGTCCGACCATTTCGTCAACTCTGCGAAAACCCAATTCAGCCATTATTTTGCGCAGTTCTTCTGCCACGAAAAAGAAATATTTGATTACATGTTCGGGCTTTCCTGTGAATTTTTTGCGCAGCTCCGGATTCTGAGTGGCAATCCCCACCGGACAGGTGTTAAGGTGGCATTTGCGCATCATAACACAGCCGATAGCAACCAGTGGAATAGTCGAAAATCCATATTCTTCTGCCCCCAGCAAGGCTGCAACTGCTACGTCTCGACCTGTTTTAAGCTGGCCGTCAGTCTGCAATCTTACTCTTCCACGCAGCTGATTCAGCATCAATGTCTGGTGAGCTTCAGATATTCCCAGTTCCCATGGTACTCCGGCATGCTTTATTGAAGTTAAAGGAGATGCCCCCGTACCTCCATCGTGTCCTGCAATGGTGATGATATCCGCATGTGCTTTAGCCACTCCCGCAGCAATTGTACCCACTCCTGCTTCTGCAACCAGTTTAACATTGATTTTTGCTTCAGGATTTGAATTTTTGAGATCAAATATTAACTGGGCCAGGTCTTCGATTGAATAAATATCATGATGCGGAGGAGGTGAAATAAGTGTTACTCCTGGTATGGAATGGCGAACTTTTGCAATATCCTTACTAACTTTTGTTCCCGGCAGTTGTCCACCCTCACCGGGCTTTGCTCCCTGTGCGATTTTGATTTGAATTTCTGAGCAATTGACCAGGTAGTGGTTTGTTACCCCGAACCGTCCGGAAGCAACCTGTTTGATGGCGCTGTGAGGCATATCTCCATTTTCCCGTTTGACATAACGTGCTGAGTCTTCCCCTCCTTCTCCACTGTTGCTTCGAGCGCCAATACTGTTCATCGCGACTGCTAAAGTCTCATGTGATTCTTTGCTGATCGATCCAAATGACATTGCGCCCGTGACAAACCTTTTAACGATTTCGGACGCAGGCTCTACATTTTTCAGCTTAATTGGTGTGGACTTTTTGAACTCAAACAAATTTCTTGGTGTTGAAAAACGCTGATTTTGGTCATTTACCAAACGAGAGAATTCGTCATATGCCTCCTGGCTGTTGGTGCGAACAGCTTTTTGCAAAGTGTTTGTCATCACAGGATTAATTTGATGAAATTCTCCGCGTCTACGCCAATGATAAAAACCTCCTACAGGAAGGATATTGCTTGTATCCGGAGTTTCTTCCAAAGCCGTTTTATGCCTCAATAAGGTTTCCTGAGCAATCTCATGTATACCAACTCCACTGATTCTGGATGGTGTTCCGGAAAAATGCTTTTCAACCAGATCCTCTTCAAGACCAATCGCTTCAAACACTTGAGCGCCCCTATAACTTTGAATGGTGGAAATGCCCATTTTTGAAAAAACCTTAAACATCCCTTTGCGGATAGCGTTTAAATAATTCTGGTTAGCTTTTTCAAGAGTGAAATCTTTGGGCAAAGATTTTTGCCGAATAATATCTTCAAAAGTCTCAAACGCTAAATATGGATTGATTGCTCCAGCTCCGTAACCTACCAGCAAACAAAAATGCGCAATTTCTCGAGCTTCTCCGGTTTCAACAACTAATCCTGTCCTGTAGCGCTTACGTTTTCTAATCAAGTGGTGGTGCACTGCTCCAACAGCCAGCAAAGCTGGTATAGGAACTTTAGTCTTACCTGCACCACGGTCACTTAACACAAGCAAAACGCTGCCTGCATTGACTGCATCTTCTGCGTTTTTACAGAGATTTTGCAGGGCGCTGATAAATCCATCTATTCCCGTTTCTGCTTCAAAAAGCATGCTTAATGTTGCAGATTTAAAGTCCTGCTTGTCCAGTTCCTTGATTTGCTCAAGTTGTTCATTGCTCAGTATTGGATGGTCAAGTTTAAGCATTCTGGCATGTTCAGGCCCCGGGTCGAGTATATTTCTTTCATGACCCAATCGACTGGTAAGTGACATCACTAATTCCTCACGAATGGCATCAACAGGAGGATTGCTGACCTGTGCGAAAATCTGCTTGAAATAATCGTACAACAGTCTGGGATTATCCGATAAGACAGCCAAAGGTGTATCATTGCCCATTGAACCTGCCGCTTCAGCACCATTTTCCATCATCGGAGTTAAGAGCAGGTTAAGATCCTCAGAAGTATAGCCGAAAATCTTTTGCCTCAGTAAAAGTGTATCAAAATCAGTTCTCCGGATTTGCTCAGGTTTTGGTAAATCAGACAGTTTCAATACATTTTCCTTGAGCCATTTTGCATAAGGTTTTTTTCTGCATATTTCTGCTTTCAGTTCTTTATCATCAATTATGCGACCTTCTTCAGTATCAACTAAAAACATCCTTCCTGGCTGTAAACGGCCTTTGTAATGGACATTCTCCGGATCAATATGAACGGCTCCCACCTCGGATGCCATGATAACCAAATCATCTTTTGTTACCACATATCGTGATGGCCTTAATCCGTTTCGATCAAGTATGGCTCCAATTTGAATACCGTTGGTAAAAGCAAGTGAGGCCGGGCCATCCCAGGGTTCCATTAAGTGTTCATGATACTCATAAAATGCCTGTTTTTCCGCGGTCATATCCGGATTATGCTCCCATGCTTCCGGAACCAGCATCATCATGGCATGAGCAGGTGTATAACCTGATTGGATCAGAAATTCGAAAACATTATCCATACAGGCAGAGTCGCTTCCTCTTGGAATAATGATAGGATAAAGTTCGCTGATATTTTCATATAATGGAGACTTTAAATTCGCACGCCTTCCTACCATCCGGTTGATATTGCCTCGCAATGTATTTATCTCACCGTTGTGTGCCAGGTTTCGAAAAGGCTGGACCAGGTCCCAGCGTGGAAAAGTGTTAGTGGGGAAACGTGTGTGTACCAGGGCCAGGGCACTTTGCATTCGTGAATCTGACAAATCAGGGAAGAAATGCTTCATTTGATCAGGGATCAGCATGCCTTTGTACACAATTGTTCTTGAAGACATGCTTGTAATAACGAAATCTTCTTCATCCTGCAGTGAGGAGCGGATGGCTTTACGTGTTACATACAATTTATTTTCAAACAGATTCTGATCGAATTTCCCTTTTTGCTGATGGCTCACAAACAACTGCCGTATAACAGGCATAGATGACTTAGCCTGCTTACCCACATATTCCATGTTAATTGGTACATTACGCCACCCCAGCAGCTCCAAGTCTTTTTCTACAATCTGGCTCTCAATCACCTCCCCGCAACGTTTCCTTGCATAGGGATTTCGCGGAAGAAAAATTGAAGCAACTGCGTATTCTCCGGCTTCAGGCAAATTAATTCCGGAGCTTTTACACTCTTCAAGAAAAAATTGATGTGGAATTTGAATCATAATTCCTGAACCGTCACCTGTTTCCGGATCTGCACCAAGGGCTCCGCGGTGATTCAGATTGCATAGCAATCCCAACCCATGCTCTATAATCCGGTGGGATTTGTGATTTTTTATATGAACCACAAATCCAACTCCACAGTTATCATGCTCGAATACAGGATCGTACAGCCCTTGCTTTTTTGGGTATTTATTCATGTTGGAAACTACTGACGGTCGATAACCTCATGATTCTTTTTATGAGTTTCACTTGTTCTCACGGTTCTGTTACTTATTAGAAAAGGAGAATGTAATCAGAATTTTATCAATAAAATAAAACTTAATATGTAATCTACAATACAGATTTTTAGACTTCAGACTGTAAATAGCAAAGTAGAACAGAAATCGGATTCAAATTCAAGTTTTTCGAGCAATGATTCAATGCGGGAGACTTATCTGATTCAGATAATCAGTCCTGCATTTCAGGGGTTTTTATGCGGTTGATAATTTGCTGCTGGGCAATTGAAAGAACGTTGCTGGTTACCCAGTACATAGTCAGCCCGGAGGGGAAGGTGAAGGAAAACACAGTAAAAATAAACGGAAGCATCTGCATTATTTTTGCCTGTGTGGGGTCCATCATTGCAGTTTGGGGAGTCATTTTCTGTTGAATAAACATCGATACTCCCATCAACAGAGGAGTGATGCCCAGGCCATCAGGTTGTGACAAGTCACTAATCCAAAAAATGAAGGGCGCATGGCGCAGTTCAACGGCACTGGAAAGCGAACTGTAAAGTGCAAAAAAGACTGGAATCTGGAGCAGCAAAGGCAGACAGCCGCCAAGAGGATTGACCTTGTTTTTTCGGTAAAGATCCATCATTTCCTTATTAAGCTTTTCTTTATTGTTCTTATACTTTTCCTGCAGTTTCTTCATCCTTGGAGTCAGCTGCTGCATTCGCTTCATGCTTTTCATTCCTTTGTAAGTCAAAGGAAACAAAACCAGACGTACAATTATTGTCAAAATTATGATTGCTACTCCGTAGTTACCAACTAATCCATAAATAAATCTGAGTAAATCTAGTAACGGCCCTGCAAGTACCTCGAGAGTCATGTCGTGAGACATTTCAAGTTTATATCCAAATTTAACCAGCTCTGCATCGGCCTTAGGGCCATAGTATAATTTAAAGTTGGACTCAACCTGCAGGTTTGGTTTTAAATCAGTAGGAGGGAGTGCAACACCGAAATACGGAGATAATTTTCTTTCTCCCCGTGCTTGAAATTGAGATTCAGGAAAGTACGTTCCTGCACGGAAAAATCCATTCCTCACCGGAGTTTCCGGAGCAACTGCTCCAATGAAATACTGGTCTTCCACTCCCAGCCATTTCATCATAGTCACAGTCAGCTCATTTTCGATGTTGTCAGTACTTTCGGTTTGCAGGCTTTCATCGAAAAAGAATACAGGTCCTTCGTGCGAAACCTGGTGCATTCCTCCACCGTTATCAGAAAGTCTCTGTTCCCCGAAAAAGTACAGGGCTTTGAGAGGTTTTATTTCCCCTGAACGGTTGATCAGCTGCACGCTGTAGTTCAGGATGTAGCTGTCTGGTACTGTCTCAAATGTCTTAATCATTTGGATTCCATTCACGATAGGAGAGGTAAGCTTCAGTGTGGGATTACCGTTTTTCCCATCATACACTGCATAGTCCTCGCTGGCAGCAAATACTGTCTTTCGAAACAGCGATGTGGTGTTTGGGTCACCTTTAAATTCCTGAAAAAAAGGAGGTATTTCATCCAGGTGATTGCCAAACATCTGTACTCGATTCTCCTCAGTAACTTCATCCTTATAATCAGGACCCAGAAAGCTGGTCAGAAATGGGAACCAGGTACTCAAAGTAAGACGGGGCTTGGTATGTTTAAAATTCTTTAATTGCAGGCTTTTGCCTATTCCGCCTCGTGTATCCAGCACAAGCCGATAATTATCATTTTCAAGGATAACTTCTTTGGATTGCAAACTGCTGTCAACTTCAGCAATTGATGTCAAGGTTGAAGCAGTTGAAAGTGTGGAACTTTCGTCTTCAAACTCTTTTGATTCAGGCCTGTCTTTAATATTTGCCTGATCTTCCTGTTCAACACTATCTGCATATTCCCTCGGTGGTGGTTCTGGAGGAGGAAAAACAGTGTACCAGATAACCATGATTGCACCTGAGAGAACAACTGCCAGAAGAGTGTTTTTGTCCATTTTATTAGAAGAGAATCAGTTATTTTCAGATAACTCCACACATTCAGTATCGGAAAGATCTGCACCAGGGACCGCATCAAATCCCCCAGGATGAAACGGGTTACATTTCAATAATCTCAGAAAGCTCAGGTAAGTAGCCCTGCAAAAACCCAGTTTTTGGTATGATTCCAGAGCATATTGTGAACAGCTGGGGTAAAATCTGCAGGAAGCAGGTAAAAAAGGAGAAATCCAATACCGATAGCCCTTGATTAATTTCACACTGAAATGGCTAATGATATTGCTCTTTTTATTGTGATCAGAGATTTTGCAAGAAGTCGTAAGGATTGACGCCACCGGACTTTGCAACGCATGTTCCGGTTCAGTCACAGGATTCCTTGTTTAAGCTGTTGAAAAGCCCTTTTACATGTTGCAGGACATAAGAATAGTCCAGGGGATTCTTTGGCGGACTGGTTACGAAAAAACAAAAATCATAGGAGGAATTTAACATTGATCGCTTCTGGCGGATTGCTTCCCTTAATAAACGCTTTATGCGATTACGGCAAGGTGCATTGCCTGCATTTTTTCTGACGGATATTGAAAAGCGGCTGGAGACAACTTTTGCTTTTTTATATTTGACCCCGATCACTCCCAATGATTTATACACACCGTTTTCGAAAACCTCCCGAATAATTCGGCTTTGATTCAGCCTGACCGTTTTCGGAAAAGTTTGATTCATGATCATGCACTAAGACGTTTACGGCCTTTTGCTCTTCTGCGGTTAATGATTTTGCGGCCTCCGGGAGTTGCCATTCTTGCCCGGAAACCATGATTTTTCTTTCGGCGCCGATTGTTTGGCTGGAAAGTACGTTTCATAGGTTTCTGACTAAAACAATAAAGTATTTATTATTAATAAATAAAACACACCATTTGAACTCATTATTGTCAAGAATTCAAGCTTTAATGATGTATCAGGCAGGGATTTGAATCCGCATGCACTTTTCATGTTTGATTTTGATGGGAATGCACCTGCAGCAGCAAGTTCATATCAAAGTACAGAATCTTGTCCGTTTCTTGTTTAAAAAATGCCATGCAACTGTGCTTAATTATATATGCCTGCACAACACTCAACGCGGTTGAAATAGTGTTAAAGAAAAAATGTTAAGTTCCGATAATGGTAAGAACTGCGAAAAATATTTAGATACATGGTGCGCAGTCTTAGTTAAAGAAATGTAACTTTGTACCGATAATAGGACAAGAAATCCATAATGTTGAGCAATTAGTAAATAATTATCATGGCATTGCGAGTCAATTCAAACATAGCGGCATTAAACGCGCTCAGGCACCTGCAACATACCGAGCGTGATTTGAGCCAGAACCTTGAAAGATTGTCTTCAGGGCGCAAGCTCAATCATGCTGCTGACGGTCCTGCTTCTCTTGTGATTTCTGAGCAGATGAAATCACAGATTTCCGGGCTTGGACAAGCAATCCGCAATTCAGAATCTTCGATTTCAATGATTCAGACAACTGAAGGTGCTTTAAATGAGGTAAGCAATATACTGGTTAATTTGCGCCAGCTTGCTGTACACGCAGCCAACGAAGGTACAAATGACGAAAAGACTCTGCAGGCAGATCAGAATGAAGTGGAAAACTTAATTTCGACCTTGAAAAATATTGCAAAGAATACTCAGTTCGGCAGAAGGACACTGCTTGATGGCAGTAATTCAGCAACTGGAGTTTCAGTTGGAGAAGGACTGGAATTTGTTTTAGCATCTGAAGATGCAAGATCCACTCTTGCAAACGGACATAAGGTTGATATAACTCAGGTAGCAACTAGGGCAATGATGGTGCCAATACGAAGGTTAAGTCTGGAAGATGTTGCTGCATCAGATCCAAACAAATCCGTTTCATTTGTTATAAACGAAGGAGGACGCACAGTTTCGGTTGATCTGCAAAATAACAAAGAATTGCGGGAGAAAATAGAAAAACTTTCAATCTCAGCAATACGAAATGGAACTCCAGAAGCAAGGCTTAGAACAGAGCGTGCCATTCAGCTGCTACTTGCGTATGAAATGCAGAGGGTTGCAGATGATGCAAACATGGATCTGGACATATTTATTTATCGTCCGGAGGAAAATATAGGACCATTTCTTGAGAGCTTCGATACTTTGAATGATGCTTTGACTGAAGTTTCCAGAACACCGGGAAATATAAATAAGTTTACTACCGGAATTGACGAGGTGATTGTATTCCGGCATCGTCAATTTGGAAGTGAGCCGAACTTCAGTGTTTCTTCATCTTTAAATAATTTTTTGGGTCAGAATGTAGGCGTAAACGAGACTGCATTTGCAATTCCCGGAAGAGACGTGGAAGGGACGATTGGCGGTTCTCCGGAATTTAATACAGGAGGAGCCGCGATGGGAAGAGGGCAGATGCTGACTGGCGCGCCTGGTGCTGTAGCAGAAGGGATAACAGTGAAATACACTGAAACTATAGATGATGTTATTTATGAAATATTTAATCATTCTGAAAACAGAATTGCCGGAATGTTCAAACGAGATAAAAGCAATGAATTATTAGTAGGTGATGTTGTGGACGGAAACGTTCATGTATCACAAAATTCACTTGCTTTCCAGATAGGACCGAATCAAGGACAAATGCGGCGCATTTCCGTTCAAAGTATAGATCCTGAAAATCTTTCAAAAGGAGTTGTGAATGAAAGCAATTTCAGTAGTTTGGCTGAAATTGATGTACTGAATGCAGATGCGGCACAGGATTCTTTGCTGCTGATAGATGAAGCTATTGATGAAGTTTCCAGCATGCGTGGAAATCTTGGATCTTTCCAGAGAAACTCGCTGGAAGCAAATTTACACGGTTTGCGTGTCTCAAAGGAAAACCTGACTGCTTCGGAATCTCAGTTAGCAGATACAGACATGGCTCAGGAGATGAGTAATCTGGTAAAAAATCAAATATTGCTTTCTTCAGGTACTGCAATGTTGGCACAGGCCAATCAGGTTCCACAATCAGTGATACAGCTGCTTAATGTTAACGGTTGATTGGAATGTTTTTTGAAGTGATTTCTAGCTGCTTGTTCGCTTTGAACAGGTAAAACAGATAATCATTAAATATCAGTTAGTTGACTAAATTAAACTAGGCAAAATACTGCCTGTTTTTGCGGATTGACATCTGGGTCAACTCAACTGACTGCTTCATTAAACGGAACCGTCTTGGCAGAACTAAATCCAAACGCAGTTACTGGACTGGGGTCAAAGCTGAATACAGGTGAGATCATTGACCGCTTCATGGCGATTGAACAGAGGCGTATCAAACCTGTAGAAGACCGCAAAGAACAGAAAGTGGGAGAATTGGAGGCTTGGGATGCCGTTAAGATGGAACTGAATAAGCTCCAGGGCGTAACCGAGGCACTCAATAAGTATGAAGTATGGGAAGCAAGGAAAGTAGAAACAAGCGATCCCAATGTTGTGGAACCGAATGCCCGGAAGGATTCCGTGCCGGGCAGACACACATTCGTTGTGGAGTCGGTAGCCCTTTCACATCAGCTGACATCTCAGGGATATGAACGTGAAGATGTCAGGATTGGAACTGGAAAAGTTCAA
>CAJXDX010000022.1 GCA_913052275.1 uncultured Pseudomonadota bacterium
GAACGCTCAAGGTTCTGCAGCGCCACAAGAACAGGCTCTTCACGTTTTGAAAGGTGAACATAAAAATGACTGCGGTCTCCCAGGTAGGCTGAGGGGCCCATTACACCCTGCATTACATTTGATAAATCTCCAGGTGCTGTGAACACAGGCTTAAGTTTTTCCGGGCGGATAGCAACCCATACAGGGCTTCTGTCAGCATACTCAGAATTTGAGGCTGGTATGTCAATTTCTCCCATGGAATCAGTTGAAATACTAAGTTTACCGTTTTCTGATTTTGTTACTTCCCCAGGGAAAAAATTCATGCTGCCGATAAAGTCAGCCACGAAACGCGAACTTGGATTTTCGTAAAGTTGAGCAGGAGAGGCAATTTCCATTACATGCCCCTCTGTCATTACTGCAATACGGTCTGAAAGGGTCAGGGCCTCTTCCTGGTCATGGGTTACAAAAAGAAAAGTGATTCCAACCTGCTGCTGAAGCTGCCGCAACTCGATCTGCATTTGTTCTCTCAGCTTCTTATCAAGGGCTCCAAGTGGTTCATCCAGCAGCAAAACCTTAGGCTGTTTGATTAATGCCCTGGCCAGTGCAACTCGCTGCCGCTGACCGCCGGAGAGTTCATCTGCCCTGCGCTTACCATATCCCTGGAGCTTGATCAGTTCAAGGGTCTCATCAATACGCCGGTGCAGTTCTGTTTTTGACAGGCCGGACTTTCGCATGCCAAAGGCAATATTTCCCCGTACATCCATGTGTGGAAAGATTGCATAATTCTGAAACACCATGTTCACAGGCCTCAGATTTGGCGGAGTTCCGGACATGGGTTGATTATCGATTGAAATCTCACCTGAATCCGGTATTTCAAAACCTGCAACCATTCGAAGAAGTGTTGTTTTGCCACATCCTGACGGGCCAAGCAGTGCAAAAAATTCACCCCGCTGTATCTCAAAATTAGCACCGTTTACTGCTTTTACATCTCCAAATGACTTGCTGACGTCATGAAATGAAATGATAGCGTCCTGACTCATGTCATATTCCTGAAGTTGGTTCAAGTTTGACTCCTCTTCGTCTCAGCCATTCAGCGAATGATACCACAAAAAACGAAACAACAAAAATACTGGCACCTAACGCAAGTATAGCCGGAATCTTTGTAGGAAAGCGCAAGGAACTCCAGATATAGATCGGCAGCGTGGGATCAGTACTGGAAAGAAAGAAGGCAAGCACGAATTCATCAAAAGAGATTGTAAATGTCAGCAGCAGGCTTGCTACAATACCAGGCAAAACAATAGGAAATGTAACTCTCCAGAATGTCATCCAGGCATTTTCTCCGAGATCCATTGCGGCTTCTTCGAGACTTTTGTCAAAACCTTCCATGCGTGAGATCAAGATCAGCATCGAGAAGGGGATACATAGCAATAGATGCGAGAAACCAACGGTCCACAGTGAAAGCGGTATTTCTGCCTGACTGATGAGGATCAAAAGTGATATTGCAAGGATGATTTCAGGAATAACCAGGGGGATCATAATGAAACTTACGAGTGGTCCCCTGCCTTTTAGACGATAGCGTGTCACTGCCTTGGCTGCAAGCAGACCAAAGATTGTGCTGAGGATTGCCACTACCATGCCAACCTTTATGCTGTTAAAAAGAGCCTGGTGCATATCCGGACTGTTGATCATTTTGTCATACCACTTTAGTGTAAAGTCCTTGAGTGGAAAAGTGATGTAAGTTGAGCTGTTGAATGAAAACAGCGGCAGAAACAAAACCGGAAGGTAGATAAATGTCAGGTACATTGCTGCGTAGATTAATAGTCCGTCTGGCTTCCAGGAAAGTCGATTGCTTTTCATGCGACTCTCTTGCGGAAGTTGTGCGTACCCCAGAGAAACAGGCACACCATAAGTGTTACTGTAAGCATGGACATAACAGAAATTGCTGCCCCCAAAGGCCAGTTCTGTGCTTTACCGAACATCGACTGGATAATGTTTCCTATCATTATGCCTCTTGGTCCACCTACAAGTGAAGGGGTGACGTAATCCCCTACTGTTGGGATAAACACCAGCAGGCTTGCTGCTATCACTCCGGGAAGTGAAAGAGGGAGTGTAACCCTCATGAAGGTCATGAAGGTGTTTTCACCAAGATCACGTGATGCCTCAAGCAGTGAACGGTCTATTTTCTCAAGAGAAACGTAAATCGGAAGAATAGCAAACGCCGCCCAGGCATGTGCCAGGGTGATGACCACCGCAGTTGGGTTGTAAAGCAGGAATTCCAGGGGTTCACTTAAGATTCCCAGGGTTTTCAGTCCTGAGTTGATAACGCCGTTATAACCCAGCATGATCTTCCAGGCGAATACACGCAGCAGGTAACTGGTCCAGAAAGGCACGGTGATCAGAATCAGCCATATCAGCTTGTTGTGCTTAACCCTGAAGGCAATATAATAAGCCATCGGATATGCCAGCAGCACCGTGACAATAGTCACCATGCCGGACATGCGAATTGACTTGAAAAGTATCTTGGTGTAGATCGGTTTCTGGAAAAAATCCAGATAGTTCTTTAGCGAAAAAGTTCGGATAAAGTCCAGGTATTCCTGGATCCAGAAGCTCAGTGTTAAAAGCACGATCAGTGGCATGGCCAGTCCAACAAGCATGGCCAGCAGGGTAGGGGAAAGCAGTGAGTATCCTCTCAGGGACTCGCTTTTAATATACAACCTGCGCAGACGAAAGATGAAACTGTCTGGAAGAGTAGAAACGTGGGAGTTGCTTGTCAATTGCCTTGTAGATCGGGAAGGTTTTGCTGAAAAGACTGAGCTGGATTAAAGAACCTGTTTATGGATCACACGGCAGGAAAATCAGAACATAATGAGAGCCTTCTCAGGCCCTCATTATTGATGACTGTATCAGAGACCTGCTTTGACCTCTTCAAACATGGTCTGCAGAGCTGGTTCGTTTGCAATAGGTTCCTGAAAAATGCCCGATGCAAGCATTTCTTCAGCATTAGTGGAGAAACCTAGTTCCTTCAGTTTACCAGGGCTGACTGCCTCAAAAGCTTTGGCGTTTCCATGACCATATCCGTATTCAACAATCTCGTAAACACCGCTTTCGACGCTCATGTAGGCATCCAGGTAGTCGTAGATCTTGTCCAGTTTGGCAGGGTCATGATCTTTCATAAGACAGAAACCGCAGACCCAGGTCATGGCTCCTTCTTTGGGTTTCATGTACTTAACGTCAATTCCTTCACCCTTCAGTTTAGTGTAGCCATCGTTCCAGGCTGTGGCTGCCACAACTTCACCTGCAGCAACTGCCTGCTCCATCTCAGATGAACTGCCCCAGTAGAAGCGCAACAGCGGCAGCTGTTCTTTCAGGGCTGCACGTGTCTTTTTCACTTCCTCGTCAGTCATGTCGAAAGGATTTTTTGCCCCAATATAAATTGCAGCAACCATAACGCCGTCAATCAGGCTGTCAGCCATTGCAAGGCGGCCTCGGTATTTCGGATCCCAGAGAATACCCCAGGTTTCGTTATTGACATACTCAGGTGCAAGATCTGCCCTGTATACTACTGAGGTCTGACCCCAGTCGGTAGGAATGAAATACTGCTGCCCATTGATAACTGTTCCGGGAATAGTTTTGAGGCTGGAGATAATGTCCGGCCAGTTGCCTAGACGGCTTGTATCGATTGGATCAAGTATACCTGCATCATACCAGATAGGTACCTTGTAGGTGCATGGCTGAGTCAAATCGACTTTGAATCCTGCCCGCATTTTTGCGAAGGCTTCTTCTTCATCTGCAAAAATTGCAATATTAGGGGATGAACCATGCTTATCTACGTAAGCTTTATGTAGTTCAGGCACTTCCCATCCCTCCCAGGTAAATACCGTGGGGTGATCAGTACTTGCAGCCTGGGTAAAGCGTGAGCCCAACGGCATCATTACCATTGTCGCCCCCAAAGCCATCAGGTTCCTGTTAAACTGCCTTCGGCTCATTTTACCGGTGGCCAGTTGTTCTACAATATCTTCTCTTTCCATATTATCCTCCTTCTAATGAATGAAAATATTATTTTGCCCAGTCAGGTTAAAGGAAATCTTATGTTTGTCAAGAAAAATTTCAGGTAGAAAGCATATTCTTCATAAAAATCTAAAGTAACTGGTTACCTGTCTTAAATTCACTTGTGAAAAGCTGAAAATTTATGTTTTTTCTGCAATTAAACTTTGTGGATCATTTGTATTTCACTAGCTTCACAGGATTTCCGTGCGGAGTGGATAGGTAGGCACGGCGCCATTGTTCCATCATTGATTTTAAATCGGATTTTTTCAGGATATTTTTTTTTAGCAGAATAGTTTCCAGGGCAGAGAGCCAGAATTGATAATAAGTGTTACCAAAATCAGGATTTCCCTGATCTTTTGCCTCTTTGATCTCTTCAGCCAGGGCATCTGTCCATTCTGACCATTTTAACAGACCCTTTTCTGATAATTTCACTGCAATTGCAAAGGCATGTGCTTCCCACGGTTCAGCAAATACCGGCTGCTGTTCGTCTTTGCCGGAATCATGCAGTAAGCCGGGAAAGGCAGTGTTCATGCTGTCTCCAGGTAAGGTTCCCACAGATCAATACTGACTTTGAAATTCGTCTTAGCTTCTAATCCCCACAGTTCATCTGAAGTGAAAATTACTCCATACAGGTGCTGGCCTTCTCGAATACCGAGTGCGTTGCTGTCCGGAAAAACATGTGCGCCATGATGTATATCCACTGTACCGAATTTACCACGGGCGTATCTTGGTAGACGCGTATGACCCTCGGGGTTAATATTAAGGATATGAACTCTATCACCTCTTTTATAGAGGGGGGGATGTTTAATCTCCATGTTCACAGGTCCTCCTTTAAGCATTGCTGCTTTAACAGCGGCGGCCTTCAATACATTGGAGGTTAATTGTGTTTCTGCAGGAACAGCTTTTCCACTGTCAAGTTCAGCTTGCGTGATAAGTTCTTTTTCAAACAGCAGCTTCAGCAGACCTTGGTACCAGTTTTCATAATAGCTGTTGCGAAGGTAATCGGCAGGATGCTGGCGTTCCCTGGCATGACGGGATTGATCAAGGTTCCACTGTCTCAGGAATGCTGATGCGAGTGTCAATCCGAATACACTCTGTTCCCATTCATGATGGAAAACTTTCTCACTGTGTTCTGGTTCAGGGTTTATGCACCCCAGGCCATGCATACCTCCAAGGTCGTGTCCACCGTTCATTGCTCAGGATTCCTCAGGTAAACGTGCTTTTTCAACACCAATCATTGAATTACGGCTTACCAGTGCAGATAATTTCTGCTCTGACCAGTCCTTAGTATCGGCAGGTCGTTCAGGCAGGACAAGGTACCGCATTTCAGATGTTGAATCCCATACCTTGATCTCAACATCTTTTCCAATCTCTGTTCCAAACTCTTTAAGCACTTCACGTGGGGCCATCACGGCACGTGCACGGTAAGGTGCAGACTTGTACCAGACCGGAGGCAGTCCAAGCACTGTCCATGGATAACAGGAGCACAGTGTGCACACCACCAGGTTATGTATCACATTTGTATTCTCCACGATTTTCATGTGTTCTCCCTGTCGACCGGTAAAACCCATAGATGCGATAGCAGCAGTGGCATCCTCATGCAGCCAGGCTTTGAATTGAGGATCAGTCCATGCCCGTGCCACAACCTTAGCTCCATTTTTAGGGCCGACACGGTTTTCATAAGTATCAATCAGCTCGTCCAGTGCTGCAGGGTCAACAAGGCCTTTTTCTACCAGTAAAGATTCCAGGGCCTTGACTTTCAGCTCCATTTCAGAGGGCGGTGAAGTATGGTTGTCATTCATGCTTATGGCTGTTCCTTGCAGGGTTGTAACAAATTTCTGTTATAATTATTTCCTTTTAAAGCATCTGTTGCTTTAGAACTGCCTTAGTTATTCCGAGGTTGTAATCCTGGACTAGATCAGCACGACCCTGGTGCCAGCAAGGATCAAGTTTCCTTGAATTGAGCAAATTTGCATGTTCCGCAATTTGAAAAGTTCATTTTGCCTTCAGGAAATCAAAATCACAACCTTCATCTGCCTGCATAACATGGTTCTGATAAAGCCAGGCATATCCACGCTTGGCATTATTTTCCTTCATTTCCGGGTTTTGTTTGAATTCATCCCGTCGTATTTTCAGTTCATTTTCTGAAACATTCAGATCCAGACGGCGCTCTGACACACTTAATTCAATTATGTCACCGGTACGAACCAGTCCAAGCGGTCCACCCACAGATGCTTCCGGAGTAACATGAAGAATGATTGTACCAAAGGCAGTTCCGCTCATTCTTGCATCAGAAATCCGCACCATATCCTTCACTCCTGCATTCGAAAGCTTTGCAGGTATTGGCAGGTATCCAGATTCAGGCATCCCTGTTCCACTGCGTGGCCCCGCATTCTGCAGGATCAGGAAATCATCCTGTTTAACGTCTAGCTTGGAATCATCAATGCGGTTTGACAAGTCTTCAAGTGAATTGAAGACGATTGCACGGCCTTTCCTTTCAAAAAGTGAAGAATCTGCTGCAGAACGTTTGAGTATTGCCCCCTGTGGAGCAAGTGATCCAAAAAGAGCAACAAGTCCTCCTTGGGGCTCAATAGGATCATTCAGTGGACGTATTACCTGGTGATTAACATAACTGTCTTCTTTTTTCAGTCTTTCTTCCAGGGATTGTCCGCTGATGTCGAGGCAATTTAAGTGAAGCAGAGGTTTTAGTTCTCTCAACACAGCACCCAGCCCACCTGAAGTAAAAAAGTGCTCCATGTAATGTGCGCCGCTTGGTTTCAAATTGACCAGCAAAGGAGTGGAATCGCTGAGGCGATTAAGTGTTTTTAGTGATACTTCTTTTCCGACTCTTCCTGCAATTGCAGTGAGGTGTATCACAGCATTTGTGGAACCTCCGATTGCCAGGAGAACCCTGATGGCATTTTCAATGGATTCATGGGTCAGAAGTTGTTCAGGAGTCAATCCCGCATTAGCAAGTTTCACAGCCTGTTCTCCTGTTGCTTCTGACGCCCTCAGGCGGTCAGCATGCACTGCAGGTATAGCAGCAGTGCCGGGAAGCGTGAATCCCAGAGTTTCTGAAATGCATGCCATTGTGCTGGCAGTGCCCATGACCGGGCATGTGCCTGCAGTTGTGGCAAGCCGGCCTTCAATTAAGTCGATTTCAGTTTTTGACTTTTCTCCGGCACGATACTGAGCCCAGAATCGCCTGCAGTCTGTACATGCTCCCAATTGCTCACCTTGATGCGAACCGGTCATCATCGGCCCTGCAACCAGTTGAATTGCTGGAATTCCTGCTGATACTGCTCCCATCAGCTGTGCCGGCAATGTTTTGTCACATCCACCCATCAGAACAACTGAGTCCATAGGCTGTGCCCGTATCATCTCCTCCACGTCCATTGACATAAGGTTCCTGAACATCATGCTGGTTGGATTTATGAATGATTCTCCCAGCGAAATAGTTGGGAATTCCAGCGGTAATCCACCTGCCGAAATAACACCTCTCTTGACTGCATCCAGTAGTTCAGGGAAATGGCGATGACAGTTGTTAAAACCACTGGGAGGATAGGCGATTCCAACCACAGGACGTGAAAGCATTGTTCCGGAATAGCCCATAGAACGGGCAAAGGAGTAGCGAAGATAGCGTGAAAAATCCTGGTCGCCGTATTGCGTAAGACCCTTTTTTAATCCTTTTGCCATAAAAATTGACTTCAATAAAAAATTTTACAGGTTCTGTGTATGGTATTTTTCCTGAACAGACTCACACCAGTTTCCAACGTTCCAGGAACCGTAGGCACCCATTCCTCCCAGCGGATTATCTCCGTAATAGACAGGTAAATGTATGACTGATAATCCCTGGTGTGTGTATGCTTTTTCAAGTGCCGATTTCAACTCTGAAGTGCTTTCACCACCAAAGAATGCTTCAACTCCTTTCACTGCGTTAGCCATGCTGACATAATCAATTTCCACAGAGTCGTTTGTCTTGAAACCCGCTCCGTACTGTGCCTCCTGAAGACCGGTAATTGCACTCATCCTGCGGTTGTCAAATATAACTATCATGCCCTTAACTCCCAGTTCTACTGCATCGATCAAAATCTGCGGGTTCATCATAAAAGAACCGTCTCCACAAAAACATATGCCATATTGAGGCTGGTCAGCCAGGGCAGAAGCGGCAAGAGCGCTTGGAGCAAAGCCCATGTATGAGGCACCTGATTCAGTATAGGTTTCGGATGGACTGTCATCCTCGACAATCTGAAATCCATTAGCCTGAACGTCTCCCGCGTCAAAATATTTAACTGCATTGATTTTTCTTGCAAAATCAGCAACAACCTTGATTGCAGAGGGTTGAGTTAAAACGGGACGTTTCCATGCTTCATCCTTGATCGGTGGACAATTAAAGCGTTCCTGTTTGAATTCATACCATTCCCGTTTGCTGTCAGCACAATGGTTTAGCCAGGACTTTTTGTTATCATTGATTTCAGCAGGCGCTTTTTTGAAGATTTGCAGCAGTTTGTCCAGTGTTGCTCCTATATCACCGGGCAGCAAAACTGTTCTATTGTAATGTGCAACATCGATCAGATCGTGATTCAGATTTATTACATCCGTAACTTTTTCATACCCGATTCCAGAACAGTCGGACTGACATACAGCCCTTGATCCAATTACCACCAGAAGTTCAGCATTTGCCATTGCATAATTCCCGCTGATTGACCCTTTGCTGCCCCCCACATGCATATTCAGGGGGTGCTGATCAGGAAGAACCCCTGTTGAACCCGGAGAGAGAACTACAGGTATGCCGCATGTTTCGGCTAATTGCTTTACCTTTTCAGCAAATTTGCAGCTTCCACCTCCAGCCTTAATTACTATTTTAGATGAGTTTCTTATTAACGTGAATGCCTTCTCAAGCTGCTCATTATCTGAGACACTTGTCAAAGGAAAGTTCGGCAGACCAGGCAATGCTTCCAGGTTCAAGGGATTGATCATTTCAGGCTGTGTGTTGATTGGCATCAAAAGATAAAAAGGACCGGCTTTACAGGGATGATTGACCCTTAATCCTCCCCTTCTTAAAGCATTTCTAAGTGCCTTAGGTGTATGCAGGACATATGATTCTCCAAATTGAGCAGTAACCTGGCCAAAGAGTCCCTGTTCATTCTTGGGAATCTGCTGCATGTTGTATCCCTCTCCGTGAGTGGTTTCGTCACCATAGATATGATACAGTCCAACTCCGTTTGAACTGCTTGCGAGCGACCCTGCAAGAGCCTGCATTGCCCCTGGTCCTATTGATGTGACCAATGCCGGTATTTCTCCGTATTGCCAGCGCAGAGTAGTTGCAGCGTGAGCCATTGCAATTTCATTCCGGAAATTAAATGTTTGGATCACTCCGGCTTCATGATAAACACGAAGTACTTCTCCAATGTCAGTGGATCCATGGCCAAATATGGCAAGGTACTTTTTGACTCCCTGTTTAAGCATTCCGAGCACAAGACCCTCTGAAAGCGTGCATTCAATCAGCTGAGGAATAATTCCGGTACTCAGGGCATTTTGCAGGCTTCCTGCTTCAGCAATGGTCCTGGCACGCTCAAACATCATTTCAGATAGCTTCACCATGTTGTCCTGTTTTTGGTTCATTAGTGCGATTGTTCTCAGCTAAGGAGTCATTTGTTGAGTTTTTTTTCCGAGTCGTGCGGCATAAAAGGACCAGAAGATTGAAAACACTGAAAGAATCAGAAACAGCAGACTTACCGGAGATGTAAAGAAGATGCTCACATCGCCTCTTGAACCTGTAAGCGCGACTCTAAGGTGCTCCTCAAGCTGACCTCCCAGCACCAGAGCTAAAAGCAGTGGCACAACAGGCATATCAAGCCATCGCATTGCCAGCCCAAGCAGTCCGAAAAAAAACATTACGTAAACATCGAAAAAATTATTTCTGAGGGAATAGCTACCTACCACGCATAAAATGGCAATAGTCGGCATCAGCAGTGCTTTGGGGGTTGAAAGAAGCTTTACAAGCAGCCTGACTGCTGACAAAGCGATAATGAGATTGAAAATGTTGGCCCAGAAAAAGGCAAAGATAACACTATAGGCGAAATCTCCCCGTTCCATAAACAGAAGAGGACCTGGCGAAAGACCATGAATCATAAGCGCTCCTATCAAGATAGCAGTTACAGGGTCTCCCGGAATTCCTAGAGTCATCATTGGAATTAAAGCTCCTCCTGTTACAGCATTATTTGCGGATTCAGGTGCAGCAATGCCTTCTACACATCCTTTGCCAAAATCCTGCGGATTTTTGCTTAGCTTTTTGGTGTAATCATAACTGATAAATGCGGCGATTGGTCCACCTACTCCTGGCAGGATTCCAAGGAAGGAACCTGTAATTGAGCCGATACTCACGGGTTTGATCATTCTTAAAAGCTGTTTCAGGTCTGGCAAAACTGAGGCTATTCTTGATTGGGTACGTGTATGAGACTGTCCTTTCTGACTTCCTGCAAGGTTTTCAACCAGCTGGGGAACAGCAAATAATCCGATCATGGCAGTCAGGAAATGTACTCCGGCCATCAGGTTAACCTCACCAAAAGTAAAGCGTGCAGTGCCCATAACAGGATCCTGTCCTATTGTCACAAGCATAAGTCCAATAACTGCAGAAAGGAGTCCTTTAACAAGAGACTTTGCTGCAAAGCTGCATATGATGGTTAAACCAAAGAAAAGCAGGCTGAAAAGATCAGGAGCCCTGAACTGAAGGGCTATTTCAGCCAGCAAAGGTGCAATAAAATAAAGACAGCAGAAACTGAATAAACCACCTATGAAACTGGCCACTATTGCAGTGCCCAGTGCGCGTCCAGCTTCACCTCTGACTGACATCGGATAACCGTCCATTGCAGTTGCCGATGCTGAAGGAGTTCCAGGAATATTAAGCAGTATTGCAGCAAAACTCCCCCCCATCATTCCACCCACATACAGTCCTAAAAGCAGTGATATTGAAATTACCGGGTCCAAAACAAATGTGGCCGGAAGAACGATGATGATTCCTGTACTGATTGTCATGCCAGGTATCATTCCCACTACCAATCCGAGCAAAGAACCTGTGGCAGTGGCAATCATGCTCATAGGCAGACTGGCCTGCAGAAAACCTTCTAAAATTTCCGGATTCATGAGATCAGACCTGCAAGCAAACCCCGAGGCAGCATTACTCCAAATCCATGCCTGAAAAGTAAATAAAGAAAAACTGGAATAATCAGTGCTCCTGTGATCAGCACTTTTTTACGCTGTTCTCCGTAAAACCACATGAATACTGCAACAAATGGAACTGCCGCGAGGATGAAACCTAAATATGGAAGTGCTATCAGAAATACCAGGAAAATTGCAAGTGCCAAATAAGCTGAACTGCTTTTAGTGTCTTCTTCCAGCGGATAGTTGTTTTGCTTAAGGAACAGGCCCTGGTACAGAAGTGCTCCGGATAGTACAAGAGCCAGAACCGTATTAATCCATGGAAAGAATGACGGATCAGGGGTATTGGGTAGTGTTCGTGCTGGAAGTTGTGAAGTTAGATATGCGTATATTGCTGTAACAGCCAAAAGCACAGCCGCAGCCGTTACATTCCTGAAACTCATGTGGCTCTGGTTACCCATTTAGAGGAAGGCGGTCCTGCTAGATGCAGGACCGTTATGACATCTTGAATGATGGCAGCTATTTAGATTTGTAAAGATCAGCTCCTTTGAAGATATTCTTAACTTTATTATCTTCATTGCTGAGGAGCGCTGTAAAAGCTTTTGGCCCCATTGGGTCAACAGTGAACCCTTTCTTTTTTGCAAGTCCCATGAATGCTTTTGATTTCGCGGCTTTACTCATTGCATCAAAGAGCTTGTCCTTGATTGATTGAGGAGTCCCGGGAGCAACTGAAAGTCCACGGAAAAGATCCAGTTCTGCGTCATAACCAAGCTCTCCCATAGTAGGTACATCCGGAATAACCATGTTGCGTTTTGAAGTTGGAACGGCAAGAATCCTGAGTTTACCTGCTTTTGAAAGTCTAATTGCTCCTGTCAACGGGGCTACCATGGCATCAGCTTCACCGCTTAGAACAGAAGCGTTTCGCCCTTTAATTCCCTTCGGCAGGTGAATAACCTTACAGTTAATTGCATTCATGATGGCAATTGCCGCGGTATGTGTAGCGCTACCTGTACCGGAATTAGCGATTTTGTATGTGTTTGGATTACTTCTGCAGTCACTGACAAAATCCTGAAAACTTTTCCAGTTTGAATCAGCTTTGACAACAAAAGGCTGCGGCTGGTATTCGACCCGACCAATGTGATCCATGGCATCATAATCAAAATCAGTGTTCCCCAGATTTGTTGTTGTCAGGACAGATGTAGAATTCCAGCCTATTGTGTAACCATCAGGCTTTGAATTGACGATATATGTATACGTTATTGCGCCTCCGGCTCCAGGCTTGTTGATGGGCGTCAATGGTACTCCAAGGATATTGCTCATTTCCTTGGCAAGCAGTCTACCTTCAATGTCTGCTCCTCCACCGGCGCCGAATGGTATAATGAATTCAATTGGTCGATCAGGAAAACCTGCAGAAGCAGTGGCTGCAAAAAAGACAAGGTATAAGAAAGCCAAACTCCGGCTTAACATTTTTTTGATTGTGCACATAATATCTCCTTAAAGCGAATTAAATTGATTTTGCTGACTTTTCTACGGAATCTGCACTATCTCGCTTTTCCCGAAGAGCTGCAAGCACTTTTTCCGGCGTTGCCGGAAGTGAATGAATCCTCACTCCAACGGCATCATAAATGGCATTTATGATAGCCGGTGCGGTGGGGATCATGGATGGTTCACCAATCCCTTTTACTCCAAGCGGACTCAAAGGATCAGGATCTTCAATGATCACTGAAGAAACTTCGGGAACATCAAGACTGGTGGGCAGTATATATTTAGCAAGGTTCATGGTTGATGGATAACCGTCCACCTGTTTATAATCTTCCATCAGGGTCTGCCCTACTGCCATCACAACACCTCCTTCTATCTGCCCCTCAACACCCTGCGGGTTGACAGCCCGACCAACATCATGGGCAGCCCAGACACCAAGAACCTGGACCTCACCTGTTTCGGTATCAATTTCAACTTCAGCAACCTGTGCTCCATAAACATATGCCTGCCAGGGGCTGCCGCTGCCATTTTCCGGGTCCAATCCTGTGTGGTTTGCAGTGAATGATCCGCTGCCAACCGGCACTACTCCTCTATTTTTACACAATTCAACTGCCTCGCTTATGGTAATACAACGAGTTTTGTCCAGTGTGCTGATCATTCCATTAGAACATACAATATCATCCTCTGAAATTTCCCATTCCTGTGCTAATTCTTTTATCAGTCTTTTTCGGGCTTCTCTGCATGCAAGCGCTACAGCATTTCCTATCATGTATGTCTGTCTTGTAGCTCCTGCATGTGCAGCTTCAGGGGATCGGGCAGTGTCGTTGTCTCCAATGGTTACATCCTGAGGTTTGATTCCAAGTTCATCTGCAGCTATCTGAGCCAGTACTGTCAGGATACCTTCTCCAATTTCCGTTACACCCGTGATTATTTTGGCTGTACCGCCATCATCAAGTTCTGCCCATGCACCAGCCCTGTCAATGGTTGCTGTCCTTGCTATACCATACCAGCAGGCGGCTACACCGCGGCCTCTTTTCTGTCTAACTGATTTGCGTAGAGGGGCATTCATGCTGATTGACCTGCTGAAACTGTTTCCTGTGGGAATTCTCGTGCGCCAAGAGTACATGGAGGACGATTCCCGGGATTCCCCAGATCAGAGCGGGTTGAACCCCTGGAATTAGATATTCCTGCTTCCCAATCTGCGAGTTCCAAGGCTGAATTGAATACCTCAAGCATACTGACTGAACCAAGTTTCTGACGAGTATGTGTTTCATCTCCTTCCTTAAGAAAATTCATAAGCCGCAGTTCAACCGGATCCATTTTTAATTTTTCAGCACAAAGGTCGAGGTGACATTCTGTGGCAAACTGGGACTGCATTGCCCCAAAAGTTCTCATTGCTCCGCTTGGAGTGTTATTTGTGTAAACACCTATTGCATCAACTATCAGGTTTTCTATTGCGTAAGGTCCTGCTGCCAGTATTGCAGCCTTACGCATAACACCCTCGCTTGAACAGTTGTATGCTCCTGCATCCGACAGCATGTGTATCCTTGAAGCCTGAATGTGTCCGTCCCGACTCAGTCCAAGCTGGTACTTGATGATGAAAGGATGTCGTTTCGCAGAAGCAATAATTGATTCTTCCCTTGTGAAAACATAACGTATAGGCCTCCTGCACTTCAATACAGCAAGCGCCATTATTCCCTGGTAATGCATATCCTCTTTACCGCCGAACCCTCCCCCGACTGCTGACATAATCATCCTGACTCTGTTGATGGGCAAATCAAGGATTTTTGCCAACTTATGACGGTGGTGAGTAATATTCTGACTTGGTGATTGAATAACTAGAGTTCCATCCGCATCCAGATAAGCCAGTCCAGCTTCAGGCTCAAGATAGGCATGTTCAACAGGCTGTGTATAATAGGTATCTTCTATGACATGATCAGATTCTGCCATTACCTTGTCCACATTACCCTTGCGGATAGGTATGTGCATCACAATGTTGTCCGGAACATCTTCATGTATGACCGTGGCTCCTGTTTTTATTGCGTCTTCAGGCTTTGTGATCACAGGCAGCTGTTGGTAGCGTACCTTTATTTTTTTAAGCGCCTTTTTTGCGGTAACAAGATCTTCTGCTGCAACTGCCGCTATTGCTTCACCTACGTAGCGTACTTTGCCGCGGGCAAGTACAGGCTGATCGTCTGTAAATACTCCAAATCCATCAATTCCAGGCACGTCATTGCAGGTCACCACTGCCTCAACACCAGCCATGGCTTCTGCTGCTGAAGTATTAATTTCGAGGATTTCCGCGTGAGGATAAGGACTTCGCAGAACCTGCATGTGCAGCATCTGAGGCATTACCATATCTCCGGCATATTTCAGGCTTCCTGTAACTTTGCTTGATGTGTCAATCCTGAATGAGTTGCTGCCGATGAATGGTCCTTCATCATTTTCCTGCTTCAGCAGATCATCCGGAAGTGTTCCGTTCATCACATCTCTTGCCAGTTCTGTGGCCTCAAATATTTTCTGGTAACCTGTACAGCGGCATATGTTGCCTCCAAGTCTTTCCTTGATCTCCTCGCGTCCCGCATGTGGATTTGCTCTAAGAGCAGCGGTTGCGGCCATCATCATGCCAGGAATACAGTATCCACACTGACTTGCACCTGTTTTCTGAAAAGCCTGCTGCAGAACATTCAGTTTTCCCTGCTCCTCAAGACCCTCAATAGTTTCAATTATTGTGTCCTGAGCCTTAGCAACCGGCATTAGACAACTTTTCATGAGTACGCCATCAACAAACACGGAACAGCTGCCACATTCACCTGCACCACATCCTTCCTTGCTGCCAGTCCAATGGAGTTCTTCCCTCAAAAAATCCAGAAGCCTCAAGTGTGGAGAGACGGACTGACTGACCTGACGTCCATTTACGGTCATTTGTATGTCAAAATTAGCCATAGTTTTTCCTGGGTTTGATATTCTTATCGACTTCCGCGTAGTTTGTTTCTATATCTTTCATTGCCTCAATTATACCACGTTTCACAAAATTAAATACAACTTCACGTCTATATTCCTGTCTTGTCCTGGACTGCACATTCTTGACTGCTAAATCTGCGGATTTATTGATCAACTCTGTTTCAACAGGCTTACTTATAAGGCATGACTCTGATTCATGCAGTCGGACAGGCACAGGCCCTACTCCTCCCAATGCCAGTCGCACGTCTTCAAATTTCCTTCCATTATCTGATAAACTTACTAACGCGGCTAGGCACACCGTAGAAATGACAAGTGACCGTCTATGTCCAACCTTCTCAAATGCTGATCCATATCCAGGCATGGAATCGCATTCTACCCTTGTAACCAACTCCCCGTCTTCTAATCTTGTTTTTCCAGGTCCTGTCACGAATTCATGAAGCGGTAGTTTCCGCTGATTAATTTTGCCCTTATATTTTCGTTGCAGAGTCAGTTCCGCGTTCATTGCCAACATTGGAGGAGTAGCATCAGCAGCGGGGGAGGCGTTGACTAGGTTTCCTCCAAGTGTTGCCTGTTCTCTGATTTGGTCATCAGCAAACCAGACTGCGCTTTTGGCCATCACAGGAATGTGTTTTCTTAGAAATGGATCTTCAAGCAATTGCTGTATTGTCACATTTGCTCCAAGGCTTATGCGGTCTCCCTGCAGCTGCCATTCACTCATGTCAGTAATTTTGCTGATATCAATCACTGATTCAAAATTCACGTCCCCACCACGTCCTTCCCTAGCCCATGGCAGCAGGTCTGTTGCGCCTGCTAACACTTTATAACTGCCTTTGTTTGTTTGTATTAGATCAAATGCCTCTTCAAGTGTTTGAGGGACATGATATTGATCACAGTAAAACATATTGATACAGCTATCTTAATGATCCATTTTTACTACGACCTTGATTGCGTCTTCAATCCGTTCTCTGGCATACTTCAGAGCAGTTGGGACTTCATCAAAGGGGAAAGTGTGGGTGTGAATCATGGTTGCATCAAAACGACCCTGTTCCATAAATGCCGCTGCCCTATGAGTCCCGCTCTTTCCTTCTCCGCGGATTCCGAACAAATAAATATTGTTCCGTACAAGGTGTGCAAGGTCCACAGGCACGGGATCACTTGGAAATGCAGCCAGGCAGATACGGCCACCGCGGTTAACCATCCTGGCAGCTTCGTTTACTGCATCTGGAGCACCGGAGCATTCCAGCACGTAGTGTACTCCTCTTCCTTCAGTAATTTTCATTACAGCTTCAACCGCATCTTCTTTACGAATGTTGACAACATTGTCCGCGCCAAGTTTTGTCCCCATCTCAAGCCGACTGTCCCTGGTTCCAGTAAGAATCACTGGCTGTGCTCCCATGGCCTTTGCTACCGCTACACCCATTAAACCGATTGGACCCGGACCTGTAACAACAACCCCTTCTCCAGCAATAAGCCCCCCCATCACATCAAGGCCATACATTGCTGTTCCTGCTGTTACCACCAGTGTAGCTTCTTCATCACTCATTTTTTCTGGCACATGTACCAGAGTGTTGATGTTATTGACTGCATAATGAGTAAATCC
>CAJXDX010000023.1 GCA_913052275.1 uncultured Pseudomonadota bacterium
GGGGTTCATAGCCCAGTCTGATGAATTTATGGAAAAAAGTTATATATAATAAATATAGTTTAACTTTTCATTTTATCCAGAATATTTAATTTTTTTCAAGCTAATAAGTTCGTTTAGAATTCGAGAATTGTATTTTAGTGGAGGGGGCTTTAGCTGAAGATCAGCTTCGCAATTTTGAATTTACTAACGAAGCCAACTTGTTTGGAGGAAGTGATCCCTGCATTATGAAGAGCACTTATAACTGAGGCAGATTGGTCTCCCGGAACAGCAAATAAAAGACCACCACTAGTCTGTGGGTCAAGTAATAACTCCTGTTGCTCAAACTTACTTTCATGGGGGAAAGACCAATGTTGTTCAACCATTTCACGGTTGATTTTATTTACCCTTGTAGTGATACCATTCAGGTACATTTGACTTGCTTCTCTAAAAAAAGGAATTTTGTCTAAAGTAAAATTCAATGTCAGCTCATCTCCCGGAACCATTTCCAGAGCATGTCCAGCAAAACCAAATCCTGTTATATCTGTTGCTGCATGTATCTCAAAATCAGCCATTAATTCTGCTGCAGTTTTATTAAGTTTGGTCATTGATTCAATACATTCCTGCAAAGCATTTTGAGAAACCAGTTTCTTTTTGTTAGCATTTAGCAATACTCCACTGCCTATCGGCTTAGTTAGAATCAAATGATCTCCTGGTTGCAGGCCGCTGTTTCTCCAGATTTTTTCAGGATGTACCAGACCGGTCACAGTCAATCCAAATTTTGGTTCATCATCGTCAGTTGTATGTCCTCCTAAAAGAACTGCGCCTGCTTCGGTTATTTTTTGCAGTGCACCAGCAATTATTCCTTCTAAAACTTCGTTATCAAGTTTTCCTGAAGGGAAACCAACAAGATTCAGGCAGGACAATGGCTTGCCTCCCATAGCATAAATATCGCTGAGTGAATTCGCAGCAGCTATCTGTCCGTATATCAATGGATCATCTACTGGTGGTGTGATGAAATCAGCTGTGAAAACCAGTGCCTGTTCATCATTCAGACGATAGACTCCGGCGTCATCACTGGTGTCAAAACCAACCAGCACATTTTGATCAAAATTTTGCGGTAACGAAGACAGAAGTTTTTTCAGTCCGACCGGACCGAATTTGGCTGCTCAACCGCAGGATTTTGCTAAACTGGTAAGAGTTGGCATTTTAAATATTGTTTTTCAATTTAATGTTAAATTTAATCAATCTATAGAAAACAAGATGAACAACATACTTGAATATTGTCGCTGTAAAAAACGAATATAACAGCTTTAAACAAGCTATTTTCAGGATTTCAAGATGGAAGTAAAATAACAAGACTTATCCCTCAAAGCGGGCTCTGAGAGAATCAGGAATAGATTGCGCCTGCAGCCTATTGGGGTCTTCAGGATGTGGTTTAGCCCAGATACGTACTTCGGTGCCCTTTACTGCAAGCCGTCCCTTATTATGGATTTCATGTGATGTAATCAGTGTTTTATCCCTCCACTCGCTCACCCAACTTGTAACTTCAATCAGGTCACCATATGAAGATGGAACAAGAAATTCTGAATGAGCATCAACTATCGGTAACCCCACAACTCCAAATTCCTTCATCAGATTGCTCATGTTTGCCCCTGCTTTATCAAATAATAGATGAGAACTCTGATCGAACCAGATGAAATAATTCGGATAAAAAACTATATTCGCAGGGTCACAATGACCCCAGGCTACATTAATGGAGAGTGTATTTTTTAACATAAAAGAATATATGATTTGATGTTTCTCAAACAGCTGAAGCATTACATAAGCTTTTAATAACTCAGCAAATGATTGTATAATTCAAATTTTTACTGATCTTCTAACCTGCTTCTCAATTCATGATGAACAGCATAAGCAGAACAGAGTGATTATGCAATCATCTATGTTGACAAACAAGCTTCGACAAAACAAAATGATGGTTGAAGTTTACTTAAAATTAAACAATGGAATTAAATTGAATCTTTTTAAAAATTTATAAACATTTTGATGAGTTACGTTTTTCCAATTCATGAAATTCCTTTACTGTCTGTTGAGGGCACTGAAGACGTTTTTCCTGTCCATAGAATCTATTGCGTAGGTCAGAATTATTCTGAACACATGTATGAAATGGGATCAAACCCTGAACGTGATGCCCCATTTTTCTTCAGCAAACCAGCAGATGCAGTTTGTCATCAGAACTCACAAATTTCTTATCCGCCCGTAACAAAAAATTTGCACCACGAAATTGAATTGGTTGTTGCTATTGGAGAAAAAGGGAACAAAATTTCAAAATCAGAAGCACTCAATCACGTTTTCGGTTACACAGTGGGTCTGGATTTAACCCGGAGGGACTTGCAGCAGGAGGCAAAAAAGAAAGGTCGTCCGTGGGCTGTAGCAAAAGGTTTTGACCATTCTGCACCATGTTCAGTTTTGCATAAAGTTGATGAAGTTGGATACCTGGAAAAGGGCAGTATCACTCTTAAGGTAAACGGTGAGATTCGTCAGCAGGGTGATATATCTGAAATGATCTGGTCTGTACCTGAAATTATATCCATCCTGTCAGGATTTTTTGAGCTCTGTCCGGGTGACTTGATTTTCACCGGGACTCCTTCAGGTGTTGGCCCCCTGAACAGAGGAGATAAATTAGAAGGAGCAGTGGAAAAACTGACAAAGTTGGAAATAAAAATCGTTTGAAAATTGAACGCTTCAAATTAGTTCTAAAGTTTAGTGATAAACTGCCGAAGAAAATTACAGTTAATTTATACTGTAAAATTGATGGAATTATACTTCGTTTGAATAATTTAAGAAACCATTCAACAATTTATATTAAAAAAAAGAATAATTGAAATGATGCAAAGAGGTTTACTGTTATTTTTTCTCTCCGGAATTCTTCTTATTTGCTCCGGATGTTCAAAATTTGATAATATTATTGGTTTTGCCAAAGAGCAAGCAGTACCGACAAACTGTGCAAATGTTGTGATTGAAAGAGCCTTTAAACTTCATGAGGATGCCAAGTCAGGATTGGCCCTGTTTTTTGATGAAAGAAGTGACAATCAACTTTACCAGGCATTTTATGCAGCATCAGACTCAGTGTATGAATCACGGAAGGTTAAAAATTGTTGGGACAGAAGAATTTCACATTATTATGCAATGCAGAATTTACAGGAAATGAACACCTCTTTAGCACGGATAATTCGCCGCAACATGCCTGATGATGATCAAGGAGAAATGATCTCCGTTTACCGCGATCAATATGAATGGGTAATGCCAAACATTCGCTGAATTTCCCATCTTGATCATTTTATTTCGTCCCTCTACCCTATTGCACTTTGTTATACCAAAAATAAATCAGTTAAGTTAAATTCTCTGAGAAAATTCAATCTGTAATAATTTTCAGCTATGAAAGAATCTTACCCCGTTACCAAAAAGGGTTATGAACTTTTAAAAAAAGAACTAAAACAACTTATAAATACTGATCGGCCTGCGGTAGTGAATGCAATTTCCACGGCAAGGGAACACGGAGATCTAAAGGAAAATGCTGAATATCATGCCGCAAAAGAGCAGCAGGGATTTATTGAGGGCAGAATACAGGAACTTAATGCCAAGCTGGCAAATGCAAATGTAATTGATATTGAAAAACTATCCGGAGATAAGGTCGTATTTGGAGCAACTGTCACCTTCGAGGATATTGATACTGAAGAAGTCAGTAATTACCAGATTGTAGGTGAATATGAATCAGATATAAAGCAAAATAAAATTTCAATTTCCTCTCCAATAGCGCGTGCATTGATCGGCAGATCTGCTGGAGAGACTCTTACTATTCCTATTCCAAAAGGAAAAATTGATATCGAAATTCTGAAAGTCGAATTCATTACATGATGATTTACATTTAGTCATCCAATCCCATCAAATGATTTTTTTGAATCATTTCTGTCCGGAACACCTCTATTAAATCCTGAAGAGTCTGAATATCCTCAAATGGGAGATCTAGAATTTCAGCACTTTGCTGATAAACAATAGTTGGTCTATTAAATTTATTCCGCAAAAATTTCAATGAATGATCCCCAGATGATTTTGAAAGTTTTTTTCCTGATTCATTTTTCATTAACATATGGTGAACGAAGTGAGCAGCTGGAAAAAAAGAATCGTTCAAGCATTTTGCCAGGAAAAGTTGAGCCCCTGTAGATGTAATTAAATCAGATCCCCTTACAATAAGATTTACACCCAGTTCAATATCATCCATCAGGGATGCAATCTGATAAGCTGGGAGTCCGTCCCTTCTTCTGATAACAAAGTCCCCAATTCCTGTTGTCAAATCAATATAGTTCTTATTGTTTGTTAAAGTTCTGTAGCAAACAAAAGTTTTCTCAGGAACAATAACACGCCATGTCTGATTGTCTTTCAGAAAATTTAGATTTTTGTTTCTGCATATTCCAGGATAAATTGTGCTGGTTGAAGATTTTCTGATTTTCGAACGAGAGCATTCACATGCAAACAAGTGACCCGCTTTCTGAAGAACTTCAATGGCATTAAAATAACGATCCTTGCGTAATTGTTGTGAAAACCTGGAGTATAAATCATCGGGTCCGGATGGACCAAAATGATAATCAATACCAAGCCATTCCAATTGAATAAATATGTCCTCTACAGATGTGCGTTCAACTCTAGGCCCATCCAGGTCATCAATTCGAAGATGCAAAACCCCGTCATGGAAATTAACAAGCAAATATGTCAGCAAAAAATTAAATGCATTGCCAAAATGCAGATAACCACTGGGAGTTGGCGCCAACCTGGAAATGAAATTAGAAGACATAATACTTGGTCTTTCAGTAGATTTTTTTTTGCGTCATTCAAATGAAAAAAGCATGTTTATATGCTAAACAAATTTAACTGAATCATGTTCAGATTTATACCATATTGAGAGTCACAAAAAATAAACTAGATTTGTTATTATTCTTGTTATACCCTTGCACTCTTTAAAAACATATTTTGAAAAATTATGAGCATTCATACTCACCTTTCAAATAAAATCAGAACAAAGTTGATTTTCTCTGATTCATGTTAATAACATCAATTTAAATAAAAAAAATATTTTCAGACAACATAATTTCAGTGTACGAAACATCAGATATTAGAAAAGGGCTGAGGATTGAAATGGACGGAGAACCGTTCATAGTAATCGAATTTCAATTTGTAAAGCCGGGAAAAGGAACAGCCTTTACCAGGACCAAGGTCCGCAACTTGATAAATGGAGCTGTAATTGATCGAACATTTAAGTCAGGAGAAAAACTCACACCCGCAGATACTGAAGAACGTCCCATGCAATATCTATATAGTGATGGTAATTATCATTTTTTGGACTCAAGTAATTATGAACAAGTAAGTTTGGGAAACAATATAGTTGGTGAGAATGCTAATTATTTGACCGAAAACATGAATGTGGAGGTTAGTTATTACAAGGGACGACCTATTGGGTTGTCATTGCCAAATTTTGTTGTTTTGGAAGTAACTGAAACTGCTCCGGGAGAGAAAGGTAACACGGTCACAGGAGCTTTGAAACCTGCTGTGGTTACAACCGGTTATTCATTAAATGTCCCATTATTTATTAATGAGGGTGATCACCTGAAAGTCGATACACGGACTGGTGTATATGTGGAGCGAGTAAAAAGTCAAAATTAATTTTTACAAATCTAAAAGTAATCGGTTTTTAAATACATTTCCATTTCAGCTAAATATATTTTCCATATCTGCTTTACCTTAAAGCAAATAATTTACTGGCTCATAGTCCCATAGTAATTCAAAGATAGCACAGCAATTCCAGCTGGTAAATCTAATCCTTTATTATTCCTTTTAAAAGCTGAGTTTTCTATTCCACTCAAAAGTTTACCGAAAACAATTAAACCAATTGCTGATTATGTCCGGCTCTTTGCAAAGTCCCTGTGACAATCTGCCTTCTGGTAATTACCATGGACGGGTTATAGAACAATCTGAAAAATTCAATCAAATAATAGTTTTGATTAAGGATCGGCTGTTTCGGTTAATTATGGAAGAAACAGTTAAACTACCAATGGGATCATTAATTTCTTTCAAGGTAAATCTGGACAAAAAGTTGGAAAAAATAAAAATTAAAAATTCTACATTAAATTTTGAAGCAAACGGAGATATTTTTCGCTGGATAAAATTGACAAAAAAACCTTCTAGAATGGAATTTCTCCAGACCCGTCACCAAATTATTCGTGGAATAAGAAAGTGGTTTGACCAGCAAAATTTCATTGAAACGGAAACTCCGTTGCTGGTTTCAGCACCAAGTCCGGAAGCACAGTTGTTTCCAGTAAAAACAGAAAAAGGATATTTAATAACTTCTCCTGAATATCAAATGAAGCGGCTGCTGGTTGGAGGTTTTGATAAAATATTCCAAATTACTCGGTGTTTCCGTGATGCCGAAAACAGCCCCCAGCACAATCCTGAATTCACAATGCTTGAGTGGTACAGGACTTACCAGCCATTGGAGAAGTTGATGACTGATATTGAGCAATTTGTATTGCATCTCTCAGATTCAGTTAAGTCAAATCTACTCTCCAAAAAGATCCCCTTGCCACCATGGCCACGTAAATCTGTTAGTGCTTTATTTAAAAAACATATTGGAATTAAACTCGATGGTTCTGAAACAGCTTATGAACTGCGAAAAAAGGCAGAACTATCTGGACATGAAAAGCTATTTCATGACTTGCCTGATTCTTCAAAACTCACAGATTCACTGGCATATGAACAAACTTTTTTCCGGCTATGGAACTATATACAAAACAGGTTTTCACAATCTACTCCTGTTTTTGTATTTGACTGGCCTCTGCCACTTGCAAGTCTTGCCAGAAAAAACCCAATGAGGAAAGAATTCGCCGAACGTGTAGAGCTTTATGTCAACTGCATGGAATTAGCCAATGGCTTTGCAGAATTGACTGATCCCATTGAGCAACGCAGACGGTTTGAACAGGACTTGAAAAACAGAAAATCGGAAGGACGTGAGACCGTTCCTTTGGATAAAAAACTCCTGAAAAGCCTTGAACAGGGACTGCCTGAGTGTTCCGGAATGGCTTTGGGGATTGACCGATTAATAATGTGGCTTTGTGGTACAGATAATATTCAGGATGTGATTTGCTTTACAGAAGATGAAGTTTAATCATGTTTTTTTCCCAAAATATCTAATAACAATTCTGACAATTACAATATGGAACGTACCATAATGCATGTGATCCTCCATTTTTTTGTGCCATTTGCTGTGGCTAAGACTGTTTGGCGGGAAAAATGGATTCGGCCGTTTTTGATTATGGCATTAACAATTGCTGTTGATTTGGATCACCTTTTGGCTGAACCAATTTTTGATCCAAATCGTTGTAGTATTGGCACACATCCCTTACATTCATGGCCTGCTATTGGTGTTTATCTGGCCTGTCTCCTCTCACCTCATTTAAGGATTGCAGCTTTAGGCCTGCTGATTCATATGGCATTAGATGGTACTGACTGTTTGTGGTTGTTCTGACTTTATCTGCCTTTTTTCTGATTCAAATTAAAATAATATTTAGGTTTTTTTAAAAAAATTATTTTTTTAAAAAAAAGCTTGACAAGCTGGTAGCACTCCTTTAAAGTGAGTGCTAACAATTTTCAATTCCCAAATATCTGATGATAGTACATAGGACAATAAGGTCTTAACTATTTGTCGAAAAGACTTAAATGCAGGCTGCATTCAGATGGGAGTTTTTTAACAGTTTTATTTATGATTAAGGTAAAAAATGGCTAAGAAATCTAAAACAGTGAATGAAATTTCACATGAAGAGATTAATGAGGCGTTGTCACGCTTCCTCAAAAAAGGAGGTGTGATCAAGAAGGTTGAATACAACGACAATGGATTCTTACTGAATAATGACCTCGCTTTAGATGATAATTACACAGAAGCAGCAGACAGTATCATGAGTCAGCTGCATGTAGACTTTGAACCGGAAAACCGCATCTGATTCAAAGCTTGCCCACTTATTAAGCAATAGGACGGATAGTAAAATATCCGTCCCCTTCCTAAAAAATATATTTACTCTAGATTTTTCTGTTATCAGGGTCAGTTTAAGAAGAACGTGCTGACATGTTCAGTTGACTATGGGAAAGCAGAGAAACAATTAAAAATACTAAATATCTCCAAGTGGTATTGGCTAGTTATTCATTGTCAGGCTGAGATATCTTTTAAAGAACTCAATATTTTCCCAACGTTTGCGCGGACATTTGCAATATCAAGATTATCGTCGTCAAAATATGGATGATCATCGGTCACTCCAACCCGCTTCATAATTTTTTTGATTATTGTCCTTTCTTCATCTTGAAGCACTCCGTCTGCTCCTGCAACTAAAGCCATTAGTTCTACAAGTGTATGCTTAGCATCGTCTGATTGAAGTTGATTTAACATTCCATCTAAAGAATGGTTAGATTTCATCTTTTCATGTTCTTCATGAGTGACTGATGCAGCCTTAAAAATTGCCATCAATACTTTTTTTTCTGCTGCATGCATTTCTCTTTCATAGTGGCCTAAAAAACTCACTACTGATAAAATATTAATCAGTTCATCACGGCTTATAGACATTATACCCCTTAGCTAAAACTATAAATTCTGTTTGAAAAAGTTTTTGTTGCAGAAACACAAAATAAATTCATGCTATCATTAATAATGGATTCAAAAAATTACGTAAAGACAAATGATAAAGTGTTTTAGGGAAGTAAACAATGGCCAATGATCATCGTTATCACCCTGAGTGGGACACAGTTTCTCGATACATAAGAGAACTGTTTGACTTTTACTGTGCCAGATGCGGCAAAGACTGCAGAAACTCTAAAAATGCTGAGTCGGTTTTGCAAGTCCATCACATAGATGAAAATCCAGGAAACAATGATCTGGAAAACCTGATTCCGCTCTGTGCAGCCTGTCATTTGAAAATTGAAAAAGAAGCAAGATTACACGCACCATATAATGAGACACAGCTGGAATTATTTGAAAATCAATCTTACATGCAACAGATGAAAAATATGCGTCAAAGTGCATTGGAAAAATATGGTTTAGGAAGCAAACAGAAAAAAGCTCAAATAGACAAAGAAACCTACGAAATTAAAGAAATCGAATGGGAAATTAACGAACCTTCATAAACTGTAGGTTTAATTATGCATGAAAAGATCAGGCCCTGTACATTTTTCAGCGCCTTCGTCTTCCAAAACCTCCAAACCCGAAGCCTCTCATACGCCGGCTCCCCCCAAAAAGAGACCTTTTCCTTGGTACAATTCGTCTTCTTTTTGTAACACCAGGTTTGTTTTGCAGAGAACGACTGCTGCCTAATCCGGTTGCTCCTGCTTTTCGATTTGCTGTACGGAACTTTGTACTTTTAATATTATTAAGAGATTTTTTTGAAGTTGAACGAAATTTGTTGGACGATACACTTCTTCCACCAGCAGTCTTTGCAGCTGAGTATGATGGATCAGCTTTTCTTAATGCAGACGTAGTCGAACCGCGACGATTTTGTACAGTACTTACTGCCATTGGACCGCCGTATCCATAACCATATCCAAAACCTCCGCCCCAGATGAATGGTGGACGAAATAGCATTGACATCATCATTGACGTCATCAGGAGACTGGTCATGCTGTATCCTGCACCATAATAAGGAGGATAAGGAGTACCTGCTGATTGGTACATCTCCGGATTTGGAGTGGACTGCATGTTTAATTCATTTCCTGAACCCCGGACAACTGAAGCAGTCATTATTTCTATCGATTTATTCTCAGCAATATCTCTCCATGCCTGATTATCTGATCCGGAAGGAAGTGTGCTGACTTCACTTGGATCCGGAACTAATATTGAAAATACCAGAAAATCAGAATCACCTGTTTCTGTTTGCGGTACAACCAGAACAGAGTCCGCAATTCCATCTTCATTCAAGTCAATAGTGCTTACATCTCTTATTTTATTCGATATTTTACTAACCAGTGTAGGCAAAAAACTATCCTCAGAAACATTTGCCTGTGTAGTTTCCCTAAGTGCTTCAGATGTAATTGCCGGAATCAATTTCGGATCAAGATTATCAGTAAGATCAATACCCAGTTTTTCAATTGCTTCAGGATTCAGCTGGTCACTGATTCCAATTGGAATGTTCTGGGAAGTGTACCTTGATACTGAAGAATCACGACTTTTATCTTCTCCAAAAAAAACCCAGTAAATTCCTAAAAATAAAATTGCTGTTAAAATGACCTGTGTGGAAAATAATTTTTCCAACCATTCAGGTTGCTCATTGTCCTTTTCACTCATTTTTCTCTTTTGCAAAGGAAAGTTAATTTATGTTTTATAAACTTTTTCAATCAGTGTTTGATCCATATCAGTTACAGGTTTAATACTAAACTTTGGATTTACTCTGATTCTATTGAGGAGACCATAAAATTTGGGTCAACAGTCATATCATAGGTGCTGACACTGAGATAGCAATATCTTACCCATTGCGTAAAAAAAATGTTTCGATGTGAACGCCAGCGATTGAGGGGATTATTAAAATCGAAATTTTCCGGTGGCATAACTGCGGGATTATCTTTATCGCGTTTTGCTTCGTCTGCAAGTCTGGTTGCATTGTATTCAGGATGTCCAGTATGGGCAATAAAGCGATCGTCAACAGTAGAAAAAATAGTATAGCCTGCTTCCGGTCCGTAAGCCAGCAATTTTAAACGCCCCTCTTCCGCAGCCTTTTCCATGTCTTCATCCGTGATTCCTGCATGACGACTTTGTGGGCAATAAAAAATATCATCCAGCTCTCCGATGATAGGATGGGTCGGATCCAGATTTTTCAACTCGAAAACCCCGAATAGTTTTTGATCATAGTTTAGTTTATTAACCCCCTCAAGATAAGCCATCACAAAACCAGCCCAGCAAAGACCAAGTGTACTAGGAATATTTTTACGTGCGTCAGATAGAATAGTTTTGATTTCTTCCCAGTAATGAACATCTTCAAAATCAATTGTCTCCACAGGAGCTCCTGTCAATATTAATCCATCAAGCTTTTGTTCCCGATTTGCATTTTCATAAGTTTGATAAATGTCGTCCACATGATTCTGCTCCCAAGTTTTGTAATTATGAGATTCCAATCGAATCCATATTGGCTCCAATTGCAGTACAGAAAGTCCCAATGGATGGAGAATATTAAACTCATACTTTTCTCCCAGGGGCATTATGTTCAGTATTCCAATTCTCAGCGGACGAATATCCTGTCGCTTTGCCTGTGAAGGAGGAATCCACCGTATACCGTTTTTTTCCAAAATGGGAACTGCGTGATAATCAGGGCTAACAATAAGGGTCATAAATTGTTTAATAAAAAAAAATTTAATTCGAAGCTTTGCTCTTGCTAAGCCTGCTGAAAATATTTGATTAATAAATAGTTTTGTACTAGCAAGAATATATTCAAAAAATAAATTTTAAATCATATCAGCAGCAAGTGATTAGAACTAAGCTAATTAAAAGAATATTCCTCAAAAAAAGAGTCTTAATATACAATTGCCTACATCAGTTCTAGGAATTAAGCTGGAATTATAAAAAATTCTTTACTAATTTCGTCTGACTATACAATGAACCCGATTTAAGCAATCTTGCAGAGAAAACTTTATGGACTAGAAGCAAATAGGGTGGGTCACAAAAGAAGCGATCCAGCACTTTACTCGAATCGAGTCGCATCGACTCCCACCGACATCTGCCGGTTGGGCTGGCATTAGCACCTTTATGCTGAAAAGGATGCTCGACACTTCAAAGGGCCAGATCCCTCAGTGTCATCTTGATACAAATAATGGCTCAGATTAGCATAATCAAACAGACTGTCAAGTTTTATGTTTATCTAGGAGAAAGCTGTAATTTTAAATTTCTGAGGGACTCATAAGTACTTGTTTGAGCGATTCCTCAAAATCTGATTCCACTATTTTTTCATGATCGGACGGCAGTATATAGAATGTATCAATCACCTGATGTCCAATTGTGGAAATTACAGCTTGCTGTATGGGTACATTTACATGGTCAAATGCGTTGACCATTTTGTAATACACCATAGGGGCGTCTTCTGCTGTAATTTTAATGCGAAGAAAGTTTTTATCGAGTCTGGAAAAATCAGTTTTGTCCAGGGATTTACTGTTCCATAAAGGGAATTCACCTGAAGATTTATTATTTAATTCACTGATAATATATCCTTTTTTATCATCTTCCAAATACTCCAGATGCAGCTTTGTGTTGTAAAGAAAGGTTTGTGAGTTTAAATTCAGTGGAGGTGGATTATTTCTTTTGATGGAGTTTTCCAGTTCTCTAGGAAAAATCACATTGTCTTCTTCACTAACTGAAACCTTAAGATAGTAGCAAAAGGCTACTTGACCGCTGGCAAATTGAATTTGATTAATTTTTGCTGACTCTATATTGATGTGCTTCAACTTTAAAGTATATGCGATGCGACTGTGAATTTGAGGCTGGTCATGAACATAAATCAAAAGTCCGTTGAGCTTTCCCCTTGTATTGGTTATCACGTTTACAATCGCCGGCCGATCCAACTGATTGAAGATTGAAAGATTTTCCGCGAGCATGTCGGGAGGTGAACTGAGCAGGAAACGATTTGGAAATGCGGCAAAAAACCAGTTAATCATAGGGTTGTACCGTTCTGTAAGCAACTCCAAAGTTTTCTTGCTGATAGACTTTCGGATAGTTCTGATTAATTTATCAGTGGTCTGGTCAGTTCCAAGCTTATCCAGTGAACCTAACTTGAGGTCACGCCAGAGTATTTGTAATTCATTTTCAGATTTTTCCAGAAGTTTCATCTCTTCAGGGTTGATCTTTTTTAAAGGCGTAAACAAAACAGATTCCAGATTTTCACTCAGGCTTCTGTTTATCAATAAATCAATGCGTGTATCTGATTCCAAGTCATTCTTTTTGACGTCCAGGTACGTGTTAATGAAATCCATTGAGTCTCCCTGAATTTTAGAAGATCTCATTTCAGCAAAAACACGATAAGTTTCATCAAAAAATGACCTCAATCCACGTGTAGAGTGAATGTTACTGTCATTTACAGTACTGAAATCTGAAATATTACAGAGATAAATCAATATGATATTTATCAAGTTACGGTCGGCAATCTCAAAAAAGTTTTGAAGTGCCTGGTCAAAATAAGCTGAAGTTTTGCTTAGCTGCACCAATGTTGAGTGATGTACAATCAGCAGAGATACTAGTGTGAACAATTCCTGATCCTGATAACCTATTTTCTCTAAAGCTTGAACAGCCACCGATGTGCCTGAAACCTCATGATCAGCGTGTGGATCAATCTTTCCCAAATCATGAAACAATACTCCCCATTTGAGGGCAATTATATGCTTTGGTTCAAGATATTGATGTAATTCCGGATAATCATTTTTTAGCCTGTAAAGTTCCTTTTGTACTTGATCTAAAGCTTTAAGTGAATGCATACAAACAGTATGCTGGTGTACGGAAAGATTCCTCAGTAAAAAACGCATTTTGTTTGTTTCAGGAATGAAACAACCTATTAATGTATTAGGGAGGTTATCTTCATCTATTGGTTCACATATTTCAAACATGATGCTCAGTGCATTTGATGCAAACGGAGCCAGCATTATTGTGCTGAAATGTTTCGATATTTTTGTTCGATTGGATTTGATGACTTCCGGAGTTAAAACTCCGATTAATTCGGACATCTCATCCTTCAGGTCAAAAGACAAATCATAATCGGATAGACTGACATATTCAAACAGCTCCAGTAAGGCACATGGATCATTAAAAATCAGAGATATCGGTACTTGAGGCAGTCCTTCAAGAGCATGCACCTCTAAAATAAGTCGTTTGCCTAGATGTACAATAACCTGGAAATTAGAAAAAGTTCTAACTATAGTACGGTCCAGCAAACGCTGCAAAATAGCCTCAGACAAATATTGAATGTAATTCAACATCTGCAGTCGATACCTGTCAAAATCATCTATACTCTGGAAACGCTGCTTTTTAAGCAAGTAAAGACGTTCCGCTGAATCGTTAATCACGTTTAATTGTAAATCTTCATCAGAAAGTCCGCTTCCCCGTGCCTCATCATCAAAGTGAAACTCTTTTGCGGTTGCAGAAAAATTGCGTAAGTCATAAAAAAATTCAAGTGCCTGACAAAGCTTAAATCCCTGTCTGGGAGAAATTATTCTCTTCTGGATCAGAAGGGAAAGCATTTCTGCGGTTTGACTTGGGAACACACCGAAAGTTGCTGCCGCAAGCCAAAGAGGAATTTGCAGAGAACGTAAACCTCCTTTATTTTCCTTTATATTCATCTGATTAAGTTCAGGAACCCCTCGTTGTTCGTATGCACGAATCTGACTCAGCACAAAGGCTTCATAAGGTAAAATCTGAAAAAATTTACGCTTCAAGGCATTTGCCAGGTTTATGCTGCCAAGCAAAACGCGGCTTTCCAGAATGGAAGGAATTGTGTGGATTGTAGAGGGTTCTTTAAAACGGGATAAATCTTCGTTTATTTCGAAATATTGGTGTGCGGTAACTATTCCTGCTTTTCGGAGCAGATGCTCAATATGGATTATAAACTGCCTGCAAATTTCTGCTTCCGCTGCATTTAGCTGCTGAGTATCAAGACAATAACCAAGATCCTTATCTGAGGCGAAACTAAGCTCAGCCCTTCCGTATCCTCCTCTGGCAAAGATTACAAAATTGTTGAGCAAGAACTCACGTTTGAGCTCTGATTTGGGAATCAGAGGCAGTTGTTCTTCCAGCTTCAGCAGTCTTTCATTCTGCTGATCAATTTCATTACTTAATTCTACCTTAATGCTATTGTAGTATTTATACAGTTGCCTTTGATCTGGATCATCGTTATTCGTTTCAAGCTTATTAATTTCTTCCCGAGTATGGCTGAGTTTTTTATTTTTTCCTTGAAGAGATTTTTTTGAAAATTGGTACTCTTTCTTCAGATCTTCATTAATCCTTTTCTTCAGGATTGAAAGATCCGAGAAAGCATATTCAAAAGCAGACTGGATGATACTGTCTAACAGCCGAGTATTTTTAAAAAGGATCTCGAATGAGTTTTTGGTGTGTAAACTTTCTTCTACAAGATTCCTGTAGTGCTCATGATAATATTGCAGAATAACTTCAGCAAAAACATTTTCGCGTGCAGCAAGATATTCATGGGTTTGCTTGGATTGGATTTTATTTCTCTGCCATACTTCATCAAGTTGCGTCAGAAGTTCATCACTATGTTCCTGGTGATTTTCATAATCCTCAGGCAAGAGAAACTGAGATAGAAATGGGTAATTTTCGATTGGTGAGAAACTAGTATCCATGAATCAAATTCAGCGGCAGCCTACATCGGAAAAAAATTATTAATCAAAGAGAAAATTATAAAGTTTAATTAACGTGTAAATGTCTCTTTTTTTATTTAATTTTTCTCAAGCCTTTAGAGAGTGATTTCTTAAATAGAATATTATCAAAAAAGTTTTGCCTGCACTTGCTCCTGAACTTGAAGCCCAAGATGTTCATAAGCTTTTTCAGTGGCAATCCTGCCTCTTGATGTGCGCTGCAAAAAACCCTTGAGCAGCAAATACGGTTCATACACGTCTTCAATTGTATCTTTTTCTTCTGAGACTGCAGCTGAAAGAGTGTTCAACCCTACTGGCCCACCTCCAAATTTCTCAATAATTGCCCCCAGTATGCGACAGTCCATTTGATCAAGCCCTTCCAGATCAATACTCATTTTTGACAAACTTCTCTCAACCAGAGCCAGAGTGATCACTCCAGAAGTTTCCATATCCGCGAAATCACGGCAACGTTTAAGCAGACGATTTGCTATTCGGGGAGTCCCTCTTGCTCTACGTGCCAATTCCAGGGAAGCTTCTTCAACAATCTCAATCCCAAGTAAAGATGCGGCACGTAAAATGATAGATTTTAATTCTTCCGGTTCATAAAAGTTTAGCCTGAATTGAATCCCAAAACGTTCCCTCAACGGTGAAGAAAGCAGACCCGCCCTTGTTGTTGCTCCAACCAGAGTAAAATGAGGTAAATCAATCTTTACAGTTCGTGCCCCCGGACCTTCTCCAATTATGATGTCAAGTGTGAAATCCTCCATTGCACCATAGAGCACTTCTTCAACCACCCTGTTCAATCGGTGAATTTCGTCAATAAACATAATCGTTCCGGATTCAAGGTTGGTGAGAATTGCTGCCAAATCCCCCTGGCGTTCAATCACAGGCCCTGAAGTGGATCGCAGCTGCACCCCCATTTCCCGTGAAAAAATATTTGCCAGAGTGGTTTTTCCCAATCCCGGAGGCCCGCTTAAAAGTACATGATCCAGGGCATGACCGCGTTTTTTTGCTGCTCCAATAAAAACTTCCAGATTTTCCTTAATTTCTTTCTGCCCAATATAGTCCCGGAGACGTTCTGGACGCAAGGACTGATCGTATTGCTCACCCAACTGAGGTTCCGGAGCAACCAATCGTTCTTCAGAATTTTCCGGAAGTTCGGAGGGCTCAGTTTCCGGAGATTGTTCCTGCATGGTTATTCATCAAGAGGTAGACGGTTTTTCCCGGTGTTCCCTGGAAGCAAGTTCCGGAGTGATACGCCATGTGTACAGTGGAGACAAAACGTATAAAAAGAGGTAAATCAGAGCAACGTGTCCGAAATATGGCGTGAATGCAAAGCCAATGATAAGACTGATGGTGAAAATAAGAAATTTCCTGCTTCGGCCCATCAAGCGGCCGATGTGGATATAGCGAATTGGGAAACTGATCATCAGGATTGCCGCAAAAATCATTAAGAAAAAACTGAATTGTGCCCAAAAAATTATCTCCTGAGCATTCGATTCAAGCGCTTTTCCAAGCATGATGAATGGTGACGCTGCCAGCAGGGCTGCTCCTGGAACAGGAATTCCCTTGAAAAATCCGGGGATACTGTTTTGATCCAAAATAAAGAAAACCAAACGCGTGACACCTAACAAAACATAGAGAATAGCAATCCATCCATAAGGAAGTCTCTGGATGGATTGATCAGCAACCTGCACCATCAGCATATAAAAGATTACAGCCGGTGCAATGCAGAAACTAAC
>CAJXDX010000024.1 GCA_913052275.1 uncultured Pseudomonadota bacterium
CGCACCGCAGAATGGCCATGATACCTGAGGGATCGGAGCTGATTGAATATACAGAAGGCCGCCCACCGCAGCTCCAGTTTCACAATATCTTTATTTTTCCGGGAATTCCGGAATTTCTGAAAATACGATTTTCCGGCATCAGGGAACGTTTCAGGACAACACCGATTGTTATGAAACAGATTTTTCTCAAGGCAGATGAAGGAGACATTGCCGCGTCACTCGACGAAACCCAGGAAGCATATCCGGAACTGCAGCTTGGATCATATCCGAAAATATCCGGATCAGACTATAACCTCAAACTGACTCTTGAATGCCGTGATGATCAGTATTTGCAAAAGGCCTGTGATTTTCTGTGTGAGCGTTTAAGTGATGAAAGCATTCTCCGGATTAAGTAAACAAGCTGAAAAATTTATTAATGAAATCCATTAAAAGTCTCCAGCAGAATTTTTCCGGCCGTGGTCCATTGATTCATGTTGTACTGGATGGCTGGGGAGTTGGAGCGCCTGATGCAACAAATGCCATCCATCAGGCAGCACTTCCAGTTATGAACAGGCTCAGGCAGAACTGTCCGTACACCCAGCTTTGGACCCATGGAAAATACGTAGGTCTTCCGAGTGAAAATGACCTTGGTGGATCGGAGGTTGGACACATGACTATGGGAGCAGGCATGATTAAGCAGCAGGGTCCAACTCTGATCAGGAAACTCATTCAATCCGGAGATTTTTTTAAAATTCCGGCATTGTCTAAGATCATCACAAACTGCTTGAGTCATGATACTCCGCTGCATTTGCTTGGTCTTCTTTCAGATGGAAATATTCACAGCCATGTTGATCACATGCAGGCCATAATTCGTCATGCTTTTCAGGCAGGAATCAGGCGGTGTTATGTTCATGCCTTGCTTGACGGCAGGGACGTAGGGGTGCAGTCCGCCCTCACTTATACGGAACCGTTTGAAAAACTTTTTGCAGAACTTAAGGAGCAGCGTGCAGAAATTGATTATGCTTTCGCCAGCGGAGGCGGAAGAGAAGCTATTACCATGGACCGTGACAATAACTGGGAAAAAGTGGAGGCAGGATGGAATATTCATGTACAGGGAAAATCAGAAAACAGTTTCCCCTGCATCAAGGATGCAATTGAATATTTCAGGATCAAAAGTCCGGGTATAATTGACCAGGATATCCCCGGATTTGTGATTGTACGCAACGGAAAGGCGATAGCACCAATTAAGGATAATCATGGTTTGATATTTACAAACTTTCGTGGAGACCGCGCAATAGAATTTAGCAGGGCGATACTGGCAGATGATTTTCCTCATTTTGAGCGTCTTGTTCGCCCCCAAGTTATGTTTGCCGGTATGACACAGTACGATCAGGATAATGAAATACCACCGGAATACCTGGTGGGAACCCCGGAGGTTGATGATCCGTTCGGTAAGCGTATTTTGGAACTTGGTCTGAAGCAGTTCAGGCTGACTGAAACACAAAAATACCCTCATGTTACTTTTTTCTACAATGGAGGTTACCGAGAACCGCTTGACTCATCCATGGAAAATTATCACCTGATTGCATCTGATAAAATTCCCTCCTTTGCCAGCCAGCCAGCCATGAAGGCTGGAGAAATCAGTAATAAGGCTGTGGAATTCATCCGCTCAGGTGAATATCAATATGGACTGATAAATTTTGCCAATGCTGATATGGTTGGCCATACAGGAGATTTTCAGGCTGCAGTGCACGCAGTTGAAACTATCGATGCTGCACTGGACTCAATTGTAAGCGCGATTGATGAAATAAAAGGTCTGCTGGTGATTACTGCAGACCACGGCAATGCCGACCAGATGCTGATACAGAACTGTAACGGAACAATGGAGATCAATACCAAGCATTCTCTGAATCCTGTGCCTTTCATGATATTTGACCCTTTGTACAATGGTGATTATCATCTCAAGCCATTTGGCGAGGATTTCAACAACAATTTGAGCAACGTGGCGGCAACAAATTTTATTCTATTAGGGCAGCCTGTGCCGGATGACTTGGCTCCCCCGCTGTTTGCTTAATGAAACAAATATATAATTTTATAAAGGAATAATCTTAGTTAAATGAGCAACATCCTTTGCATCGGAGCCGGATATGTAGGCGGACCAACAATGGCAATGATCGCCAAAAATTGTCCGGAACACAGTGTAACTGTTGTGGACATCAACCAGGAGCGAATAGAGCGCTGGAACAGCAACGATTTGCCTATTTTTGAACCAGGGCTGCTGGAAGTGGTTCAGCAGACACGCGGTAAAAACTTGTTTTTCCATACAGATATTGCTGGAGCAATTGCAGAGGCGGATATCATTTTTGTTTCTGTCAATACTCCCACTAAGAAGTTTGGAGAAGGTGCAGGCAAAGCAGCAGATATGCAGTATTGGGAAAAAACGTCACGTGATATTTTGCAGAATAGCCGTAAGCCGGAGGTTATTGTTGTTGAAAAAAGTACTTTGCCGGTGCGTACTGCCGAGGCCATGGCCAGAATTCTTGAGTCCGGAAACAGCTCAACCAGATTTTCAGTTGTTTCTAATCCGGAGTTTTTGGCTGAAGGAACGGCCATCCAGGATTTGGCAAATCCGGACCGTGTTTTGATAGGCGGAGAAGAGAATGAAAATGGACATAAAGCAGCAAAAACAGTGGCAGAACTTTATGCCCACTGGGTGCCGCGAGAACGCATTCTGCTGACCAGTGTCTGGAGCAGTGAACTTTCAAAACTTGTGGCCAACGCGATGCTGGCGCAGCGGATATCTTCGGTAAACAGTATCTCCGCGCTTTGTGAACGCACAGAAGCAGACATTACTGAAGTTTCCAGGGCAATTGGCATGGACACAAGAATCGGCGCTAAATTTTTGCAGGCCAGTGTAGGTTTTGGGGGCTCATGCTTTCGCAAGGATATTTTACATCTGTCATATCTTTGCGAATATTATGGACTTCCGGAAGTTGCAGATTACTGGGCCAGTGTTGTCCGCATTAATGAATGGCAGACTGATCGGTTTTTTCAGAATATTTTGCATGAGCTGTTCAATACTCTGGCAGGCAAGACAATTACCATGCTGGGCTTTGCCTTTAAGCAGGATACAGGAGACACACGTGATTCCCCTGCAATTCCGTTATGTGAAAAACTGGTGGGTGAGAACGCCAGGGTCAGGATTCATGATCCAAAAGCGCTTGAAAACGCCCGCATCGAACTAAAGAATCTTAAGGGTGATGTTTCATTTGTTGAGGACGTATACGAAGCTGCCGATGGTGCACACGCGCTTGCTCTTGTCACCCAGTGGGATGAATACAGGGAACTGGATTACGAGAAAATTCATCAAGCAATGGCTGAGCCTGCGTTCATCTTTGACGGGCGTAATCATCTTGATCATGATAAGCTTTATGAAATTGGTTTTAATGTTTTTCCCCTGGGGAAATCTCCGCTCAAGCATATTTAATTGCCAATTAATGATTACTAAAAAAATTACACCATGAAATCATTTGAAGAAAATCTGAAATCTCTACCAACTGCAGAAAAAACCGTATTACTGCGGCTGTACAACGAGCGTGGGGAACTGGTTTCCATGATTCCAAATATTCCAGGACGACAGGGGTCAGTCAGGGTTTTCAGGCATATTGCTGATAAAAAAGGTGTAATTGACTTCGAAGCAGCAAAGGAAGGACTGAGGATCTTTGAGGAAAAAGTTGAAGATGCGCGCAATAATCCAGGCAAGCACCAGAAACTTGAATTGCTGCTGGGGATGAAAAGCAGGGAAATCCTTCGCATAGAAAATGTGGAATGTTCCTGCCCTGACCTGCTGGAAAATCTTTCCGGGCAAGTTGCTTCTGCGGAAGAATGCGAGGTTTTCATCGAATTGCTGAATCAGGGAAAAATACGTGCTGCTGAGAAAGTGAATAATAGCTGGGAGCCACAGCCTTATGTAATTGATGGTGTCTTGAATTATTTTGGCACGCATGCCAGTGAGCGCATGGAAGGAAAATACTGGGATAAGATTCCGCTGAAAACTGCTAATTACACTGACGAAGATTTTGAGCAGGGCGGAGTTCGCTATGCGCCGGGTTGTATGGTGCGCACTGGAGCGTATATTGGTCCCAAAACAGTAATCATGAACCTGGCATTTGTGAATATCGGAGCATATATTGCCGGAGAGGGCTGCATGATAGACGGAGGAGCACGGGTGGCTTCTTGTGCTCAGATTGGTAAAAACGTAAAGTATGGAGCAGGTTCCGGAATTGAGGGCATCCTTGAGCCTGCCGGCAGGCTTGCCTCAATTGTTGAAGACAATGTGAAAATAGGAGCGATGTGCGAAGTAACCGGAATCATTGGTGAAGGATCAGTTATTGCCAGTGGAGTGATAATGGCTTCAGGCAAGAAAATTTATGATGAAGACACTAATGATTTTGTGGCTCCCATGGAATGCGTGGTGGGAGAAAAAAAGTTTCTGCTGCCTGTTATTCCTCCTTACAGACTTGCAGTAGGAGGTTCAATACCCAATAAAAAAGGAACCCACAACACTGATGCCGTAATCCTGAAAGCAGGTGATTTGCGTGATTCTGCTACCATGCGGCATTTTGAAAAACAGGGAATTTTGTACGTTTGAAAAAATGTCTACATTGTTGAAGCGTGCCCGTGAAACGCTGACAATTGAAATTGCCGGTCTAGAAGAACTCAGCGAACGTCTTGATCATGAATTTGAGCAGGCAGTAAATCTTCTTTATGACTGCCAGGGAAAAGTAATCCTTGCCGGAATGGGCAAAAGCGGCCTGATTGCCCAGAAAATTGCTGCAACCCTTACAAGTACCGGTACTCCCGCACTTTTTCTGCATGCCGGAGAAAGTTCACATGGAGATTTGGGAATCATCACTAGACAGGACGCGGTAATTACTTTTTCCTACAGTGGTGAAACTGCTGAAGTCCTGCAGATAATCGGGCACATCAACGCACTGGGAATACCTATGATTGCAATTACCGGAAATCCTGATTCCGCACTTGCCAAAGCATCTACAATTCATCTGTCAGTTGCAGTTGATAAAGAAGCCTGTCCGCTTGGGTTAGCCCCCACTGCAAGCAGTACTGCAACTCTGGCGCTTGGTGACGCCCTTGCCATGTGCCTGCTTGAGAAACGTCAGTTCAGTGAGGATGATTTTGCAGTGTTTCATCCGGGGGGCAGTCTGGGACGCAAGCTGACTATCAGGACTAAGGATGTGATGGTTGAAGGTGATATGCTGCCTGTTGTGCCTGAAGATATGCTTATGCGTGAGGCAATGAATGTTTTGTCACGCAAAAACCTGGGAATTATAGTTGCCGTCAATCAGCATGGTAAAATTAGCGGTGTATTTACCACCGGAGACTTGATGCGCCTAATTGAAAAAGGGAAGGATTTTCTTGACAAACCACTGCTTGATCATGCCAGTCCGAACCCAAAAACTATTGCACCGGAAGCACTAGCCGCAAAAGCCCTTCATGTTATGGAAACGCATTCGATCACCTGCCTAGTTGTATCTGATCCAGAAGACCGTCCCATCGGCATTGTTCAAATCTACTACATTCTCCGTGCAGGAGTCTATTAATTTGAAGTTGTGGTATTTATTAACTCATGTAATTACTAGGCAAAATGACACCTTGGGAGATTCACGCGGTTGTAGTTGCAAATTGTAATTGTGCATACGGCTGCCCTTGTCAATTTGATGCCCTGCCTACTTATGGCACCTGTGAAGCTGCAGATGGGTTTCAGGTTGAAAAAGGATTTTATGGAGAGGTTTCTCTTGATGGGTTGAGTGCAGGAATGTTGGCAAAGTGGCCCGGACCCATTCATGAAGGTGATGGTGAGCGGCTTATCATTATTGACGATCAGGCTACTGCAGATCAGCGAAATGCACTTGAAAAAATTATTTCCGGAGAAGATACTGAAGAACTTGCGACTATTTTCTGGGTGGTCAATGCCATGACCACTATTCGTCTTGAGACACTCTACTTACCCGTCACCATAGAAGCGGATATCGAGGCTCGCAGGGGTCGTGTAGTAGTTGATGGTGTTTTTGAACTGAATGTGGAACCGATCAAGAATCCTGTGACAGGCGCAGAGCATAGGGCGCGTATTGAAATTCCTGATGGGTTTGAGTTCACCACTGCCGAGATGGCAAGCGGGAGAGTAAAGACTCAGAGCGGGATTGAACTGCCTAACAATAACGGCACACACTCTCACCTTGCAGAACTTCACTTAAATAATTCGGGAATCATCCGTTCCTGAATAATACGGACGAGCAACATATATTCTTCTTGATTCAAAGTATGGCAACCAGCATGTTTAAGCAGTTGCTGTATGGGTAATTTTGTGCTGAATCTGCAGGAAGTACTTTCGTCTTTTGCTTTATTATCTTTGGGGGAGAACTGCTTGCAGTGCTTGGGAACACCCAACCTGACCAATTCTTTTTTTAATTCCGGCCTTGGTCAGTCCTTCAATGATGGGATTCACCGTCGTGGATTTGAGGATTAAGGCAAGGCTGCAGTCCTAATAGGTAGCGTTCGCAATATTTCAATTAAATAATAAATTTCAGCTTTCAAACGAAGCAGAATTTAGTTTTTTTGGCGTTTTTTAGCATCAAAAATCGGTTTGCGAGCCAAGTAGAAAAGAAGTGCTCCGATGTAGCTTATCAAACCAATACTTATGAACGCATTTCTATATATTCCATAATGATCTACAACAAACCCACAGATAATCGGCCCTACCATCGTGCCAAACATAACCACCATTGATGATATACCAAGGATTTTTCCAAAGGATCTGGTTCCAAAATAATCAGCTCGGATGGCAACCATTTGGGGCCCGCGAATGCCCCAGGCAATTCCGTGTAGAACAGAAAACAGAAGCACCATTGGATAAGCATCAAAAAACGCAAGCACCAGCATTCCGCTACCATGAAAAATCATACAGTAAAAACAGATTATCCTCTTGCTGAAACGATCCCCCAAATAACCTCCGCAAGACAGTCCCAGAATGTGAGAGATACTGACAGTTGAAAATACCAGTCCAGCTTCGGTCAGGCCCATACCGAGCGTACCAGTTAGGTGGGGGATAAAATGTACCAGTACTGATGAAACAGAGAGCAAGGCAATGGCGTGTCCTGCCGAGATAAACCAGAAGGCACGAGTTCTCAGGGCATTCTGCCAGCTGACAGATACAATCTCATTATTTATTTCTACACGGTTATTGGAGTGTTCGCTTGTAATCTTACCGTCTACCACCTCCCCTTTTTCTTCAGGTCGGTGGCGTATGTTTTGAACCAGAGGTATTCCAAGAAAAATTGCTGCGAAGCCTGTAGCGACAGCTATTGTACGCCAACCGAATTGCTCCAGCCCATATGCCAGCATTGGAACACTCAGCCCACCGAGGCTGCTTCCCAGTTGGGCTAAGGCGATGGCTTTCGTGCGGTGACGCTGGAACCAATTGACGATCGCTATCATCAGTGTTTGAAATCCACCCAGACCAATTCCAAGTGAGATAATAATAACCGCAAAATAGTAAACAGTAAGTGTTTCGACCTGAGTCAGAAAGATTAGTCCTATGCCTTGCATCAGCAGGCCAATGCTTATAATTAGACGTGGTCCATACCGGTCCACCATCCACCCTTGGAGCGGACCAAGCAGTCCGCTTTCGATACGTGTCAACACGTAGGCTCCTGAAAGCAGGGTCATGCTCCATCCGAATTCCCGATTAAACACTACTGCATAGGCACCATAGCTTTGTATCCAGAAAAGGGATCCCAGATACATCACAAAAGAGGCTATGGCGACAATCCACCAGCCGTAAAAAACGGATCCATTCGGCAGGAAAATTAACCTAATTCTATGGAGAAAAGAGGTTGGTATGTTCTTGGGAAGGCTTTTCATGGAGCATTACATTATAGATCACATGCTCCTTGAAGACAAACTTTAAGAAATTCTAGTAACAGTTGTTTCTTGAGTTAAATTCAAATGAAAGGAGTTTAATATTTACTATGAACTTTACGGGTAAAATTTTATCATTCCTCTAACGGGAAGAGCTGTTTACACTGATTCTTTAAATTTTTCTGCAAATTTTGCTTAGGACTTCAGTGGGATATCATGGTGGGGATGAATGTCAGATTTATCCAATAAATTATTCTCCAAAGGTCGTCGACTACTTAAAAGTTATTCGATAGTAAAAGCAGATATCAAATTTCAACATATGATTAAATAACCGAGTATATTGTAATTGAAAAGTAGTAAAAATCTTTTGTTACCAGATCACCCCCACAATTCTGCAGATGGAGGGAAAACTTTACTCACTTTATATTTGATGGGTGAAGCTCTGTCTTCATAAAGATACAGCGGCGCGTCTAGGTCAACAATTTCCGCACGTTGAGCGATTAAAAACGCAGGTGCGATTCCAAGTGATGTTGAGGACATGCACCCCACCATAGTCCTGAATCCCATGTTTTCTGCCTGAGCCTGCAAATGCAGCGCTTCAGTAAGCCCTCCTGTTTTATCAAGCTTGATATTCACAAATTCGTAAAGCCCCTTTAAACGCTCAAGATCTCCAGAGTCATGGCAGGACTCATCGGCACATACAGGAAGAGGCCGTTCCAGTGTTTTCAGGATGTTGTCTTTGTCAGCCGGGAAAGGCTGTTCAATCATTTCTACTCCGAGCGACTTTAACTCAGGCACAAAACGCTGATAATGCTCAAGTGTCCATCCCTCATTGGCATCAACAACCAAACGTGAATTGGGAGCATTTTCTGAAATTGCGGCCAGACGCTCCAGGTCACCATCACCGGTTAGTTTGATTTTCAAGTACGGACGCCTCGCATGTTTTGCAGCAGCTTCACCCATTTTTTCCGGAGTATCAAGGCTCAGCGTGTAAACAGTTGTAACACTTCCTGGTTCGGACTTTCCGTCTGTTGCCAGATGCTTTGATATCTGCGGTAATTCCCAAACCCTTTTACCTGCAAGTTTTGCCTCCAGGTCCCAAAGAGCGCAGTCCACCGCGTTTCGGGCAGCACCTTTAGGCATTGCCTGCTGAAGTTCTTGACGCGACATTCCATTTTCCAGTACCTTTCGAAAATCTTCTATCAGTGCTTCAGTTTGTTGAACAGACTCATTGTAGTGTTCAGTTGGAGAACCTTCACCCCAGCCCTTAACTCCATCCTGTTCCAGTTCAACCACCACTACATCGAAGTTATCTTCGTAGCTTCTTGAAATAGAGAATGGCTCTTCACTCCAGTTTTCTGTGCGTATATTTAGTTTTCTTGAATTCATGTATTTGATCTTTACATTGATGTTCTTAATATATTGGTTCAGGGTCTTGAGGAGGTCGTGCCCGCCAACGTCGGTGCATCCAGAAATATTGTTCCGGATATTGACGAATCACTTTTTCAAGCGCGGAAGTTATTTTCTGGGCAACTTCCAGGGTGTCTTTTTCCTGCTCTCCAGTAAGCTCAAATGGGATGTGCTGAAAATTAATTTCTAAACGATTACCAACATATGGGCAAGTCACAAGCACTACAGGACTTCTGCGCAGTAAATGAAACGCGGCAGTGCCTTTGCTGCAGGATGCAAGCTTACCAAAAAAATTTACAAAAAGGTCTGATTTGTTATCGTTTTGGTCAACCAGCATGGCAATAATTTTGTTTTCAGCAAGCGCTCTGCCCATTTGCAGTGTTGCTCTTTTACCCTTGTCAATAGTTTCCACTCCAAAACCGGCACGGGCAGTATTCTGAAGCTGATTTGTGAGCGGGTTGGTTTGTCTTCCGACGTACATAACAACTTTATATCCCTTTTCAGCTAATGCCGGTGGAATCATTTCCCAGTTTCCGAAATGTCCGCTGATAAGAAGCACCCCCTTTTTTTCAGACAAAGCCTGGTCCAGTATCTCAGGATTTTGACAGTAAACCATCTCTGAAGTGCGGCCTTTCCATGCGTCCATATGAAGGACGTCCATGCAAAAACGAGCAAACCATCGATAATTTTCACGTGCTATTTTTTTACGCTCCATTGATGACAATTTTGGAAAAGCAAACTCCAGGTTGATTTTCACTATCTTTCGGCAGATACGCAGGCAATAATAAAGCAGCCCATCAAGCATTAATGCCCCCCGTCTTAATAAATTTTCGGAAGCACCTTGTCCCCATCGTTTAAGGCTGCTGAATAGGAAATACTCAAAACGATGGCGAATTTTGAAGGATTCCTTACTAAATTTGCTGTTTCCAGTTTCAGTCATTTTGGAGTGGAAATTATGGTCAAGTGCAGAGAAAAAGATAGCAGATTAAGCACTGCATGAAAACCTGAAAACGGTTTTCCGTCCATTGATTCAATAGATATATAAGCTATGCGGGAAGCAGGCATGTCTCGATTTTTATACAGGAATGTGTCATTTTATAAAAGGAAAACTACTTTGAACACTTTTATCATTTTATTTGTCCTCAACTGCAGAATTTCTGATTATTCTGCTGTCTGCAAAGGCTGTGATGAACCTCTCTGAAATAAACAGCAAACAAAAAAACGTCATACCCTGCAATTTGGTATTTTACAAAAACTTTTGTAAATATACATGAAAAACACCCCGCCTGATTCCAGCCTGATTCGGAACTTCTCAATAATTGCACATGTTGACCATGGAAAGTCCACACTGGCAGACTGCCTGATGAAAGAAACAGGCGCCGTTACTGAACGAGAAGCACAGGAACAGCTGCTTGATAAAATGGACATTGAACGCGAACGGGGCATTACAGTAAAATCACAAACGGTGCGCTTAAATTACCGGGCAAAAGACGGCAGGGAGTACATGTTAAATCTGATAGATACTCCAGGACATGTTGATTTTACCTATGAAGTTTCCCGTTCACTGGCCGCATGTGAAGGAGCTCTGCTTGTTGTGGACGCAGCTCAGGGAGTGGAAGCACAGACTTTAGCCAACGTTTATATGGCACTTGATAATAATCTGGAAGTACTTCCTGTGTTGAACAAAATAGACCTGCCCTCGGCGGAAACTGAGAGGGTTTGCCGGGAAATTGAAGACATTATCGGTCTGGACAGCAGCAATGCTGCTATGGTAAGCGCAAAAAAAGGCATCGGCATTCCTGAGGTTCTGCAGCAGGTCGTGGATTATATTCCACCTCCATCTGGTGACTCAGGGGCCCCTCTGCGTGCACTAATCTTTGATTCCTGGTTTGATTCATATCTTGGCATTGTTCTGATGATACGGATTGTGGACGGAGAAGTACATGTTGGCGATAAAATCCGATTTATGGCAACAGGAAGGGAATATGAAGTGTTTCAGCTCGGTGTCTTCACTCCTTTTCCTGAACAGCGTGAGGAACTGAAACTGGGTGAGGTAGGTTTTTTGAGCGCGTCAATCAAAACCATTGGTCACACCATAATCGGAGACACCATCACTACAGTCGGCAATCTCGACACCGAACCACTTCCTGGTTACACCGAGGCAAAACCGATGGTGTTCAGCGGAATTTATCCCGTGGACAGTGAACAATACGAAGAACTTAAAGAGGCATTGCGAAAACTGTCTTTGAATGATTCATCACTAAGCTATGAAATGGAGACTTCTGCCGCGCTGGGCTTTGGTTTCCGCTGCGGATTTCTAGGTCTTTTGCACATGGAAATTGCGCAGGAGCGACTGGAGAGAGAATTTAATCTGCAGCTTATTACAACTGCACCAAGTGTAGTGTATCAGGTACATCTTAAAAAAGGAGTAGTCATCTCGGTGGATAACCCGTCTCAGCTTCCTTCCCCGATTGAAATTGAATACATTGAAGAGCCTTACATTCGTGCCCGAGTTCTGACTCCGCAGGAGTATGTTGGGGGAATAATGAAACTTGCACAGGAACGCCGGGGTGTGCAGAACCACATGGAGTATCCTGCCCCAAATCGTGTTATGCTTGAGTATGAAATTCCCTTAAATGAAATTGTACTGGATTTTTATGACCAGCTTAAATCAATTTCTAAGGGTTATGCCTCTTTAGATTATGAACTGATTGATTTTCGTAAGGGCGCATTGGTCAAACTGGACATATTGCTCAATGGCGAAATGGTGGATGCATTGTCCATGATTGTTCCCCGTGACAAGGCGCCATTTAGGGGTCGTGAGCTGGCAAAAAAAATAAAAGAGTTCATTCCAAAACAGATGTATGAGGTTGCAATTCAGGCTGCCATTGGCGCTAAAGTTATAGCCCGTGAAACGCAGGGTGCGCTGCGCAAGGATGTAACTGCAAAATGTTATGGAGGTGATGTCACACGAAAAAGAAAACTTCTGGAAAAACAGAAAGCAGGGAAAAAAAGAATGAAACGGGTAGGTTCCGTGGAAGTACCGCAGGAAGCATTTATGGCTGTCTTGAAAATTGAACGCTGAAAATAATTAAATAATTTACCTTTCAATTTATGAATCAAATTCTCCTGAGTTCAAAAATTCCAGACAGCAGCAGAAAGCTGAAAATTATTCCTGAAGCAGTATCATACTCTGATGCAGAGATACGTGACAAACTGCTCCAGCTGGATAAAACATGCTGTGTTGTGAAAAATGGAGATGCAGTTGGAGTTTGTCTGGAAGAGGATGCGGATGAATCTTCTTCCGGAACATCGATGTCCCTACTTGCTCAAGCACTGCCTCTGAAAACCACCCAGCTGGGAGATCCGGAATTCATCAAGGTTCATGGTCTTAAAATGGCCTACATGACCGGATCTATGGCAAACGGAATAGCCTCAGAAAATCTTGTTATTCCTTCAGGTAAGGTCGGCCTGCTCAGTTCATTTGGAGCCGCAGGGTTGCTTCCTTCCAGAATTGAACAAGCAATAAACATCATTCAGAAGGCTTTGCCCGATGGTCCTTATGCTTTTAACCTGATCCACAGTCCAAGTGAAGATGCAATTGAAAGGGCTGCAGTTGATTTATACTTGAAGTATGGTGTTAGAACAGTTGAAGCTTCTGCATTCCTTGGTTTGACTCCTAATATTGTGCGGTATCGAGTGGCAGGCTTGCGCCGGAGTGCACAAAACCAGGTTGAAATAACAAACAGGGTAATTGCAAAAATTTCACGTGCGGAAGTAGCTTCCAAATTCATGGCACCGGCTCCTGAAGCTATGCTGAACAAGTTGCTTGAGGAAAAAAGCATTACAAGGGAACAGGCACAGCTTGCTGCAGCAGTGCCGATGGCAGACGACATCACGGTGGAAGCTGATTCCGGGGGACACACAGACAATCGGCCGCTTGTTTCACTCCTTCCAGCCATTATAGCATTGCGTGAACAATTTCAGGTACAATATGGATATTCGCATTCTATTCGTGTGGGCGCGGCAGGTGGAATAGGAACTCCTGCCTCTGCATTGGCTGCTTTTATGATGGGTGCAGCATACATTGTGACTGGTTCAGTAAACCAGGCATGCGTGGAAGCAGCTGCCTCTGAACACAGTAAAGGACTCCTGGCTCAGGCAGAAATGGCTGATGTAATAATGGCTCCTGCCGCAGATATGTTTGAAATGGGTGTCGAACTGCAGGTTCTCAAGCGGGGGACCTTGTTTCCCATGCGAGCCAAAAAACTTTATGAACTGTATAAGAACTACGAAAGTATCGAAGAAATACCTTTGCCCGAGCGGCAAAAACTGGAGCAACAGGTATTCTGCAACTCACTTGAAGAAATCTGGAGGCAGACAAAGGAACATTTTTATGAACGGGACCCTCATCAGATTGAACGTGCAAAAGATCACCCGAAGAGAAAGATGGCCTTGATTTTTCGCTGGTACCTGGGTTTGACTTCATACTGGTCAAACTCAGGTGAAAAAGGACGTGAGACGGATTACCAGATTTGGGCCGGTCCGGCAATCGGGGCTTTCAATAACTGGGTAAAAGGTTCATATCTGGAGGATGTTTCCCAACGGAAAACAGTTGAAGTGGCATGGCACATCATGACTGGTGCGGCATATCTATACAGGCTGCGTCTTTTACAAACTCAGGGCATACGGCTGCCCTCTTCCTGTGAAGCATATCTGCCTCAGCCTTTTTCAGCAATTCCCAACTGAATTTTTCATTCTTAATGAATAAAATAGAGGAGGTGTGAGTATTAAAATTGCAGTCATGACCATGAAAGGCGGGCAGGCAAAAACAACTCTTGCCATCAATTTTGCCAGCCGTATAGCCAGGGCCAGGCGTGAAGTTCTTTTAATTGATTCGGATATTCAGGCTAACATTACCACTACTTTTCAGCGTGATCACTTTTGTAATCTTGCCAACATAATTTTGGGGAAAGTAAGTAATTTTGAGTTTATGGAGCTTGCAGAGCGTCTTTCCTTTTTACCCTCCGGAGGGGAAGCAATGGTGGAGGCCTCCAGCTATCTCAGTCACACTCAGTTCAAGGATGGCCTGCTCAAAAACCTGCTTTCAAACATCAATCATAATATGGTCATAATTGATACTGCTCCCAGCTGGAACGAAATCAGCCGTAATATTCTAATGTATGTTGATTTTGTAATAGTACCGGTAGTTACGGACTATCTGGGATACAGTGGCTGTGATCAGATAATGTCCTATATTGAAAACTTCAAGGAAAGTAAGCTGGGTGAGTGCAAAGCCGAAGTCCTGGGTATTGCTGTAACACGATCACATCCACGCACCAGACTCGCCAGAACAATTACTACTGGACTGAAGGAAAGATGGCCTGATTTGCTTTTTAATTCTATGATTGAAGAGTCTGTGTCCATTCAGGAAGCACCTGCCTTTCAGAAAAACATTTTTGATTATAAGAACGGGTGTACCCGTGGTGCCGGAATGTACGATCAGCTATGCAGGGAAATTATGCGCAGGATTGTTAAGCAAAGAAAAAGTGAATAATCAAAATCGGTATGTATGCAGTTTTTTGCTGAAAGACAAGATATTCAGATTTTTCTGACAACCATGTAAAATGAAGTTAATATAGTAAATCCATGTGCTACTTTGTTTCGGAGCAAGAAACGCTCTAATGAAATAATTATTAGGAAAAAACAAGCTTCAAGGATGAAGAACAGTCATGAATAAAGAACTGAAAATAAATCTGAATTCACAGCGTGAAATTCAGCAGGAAGGTGCTAAGAAAAATTATACGACCAGGGATAGTTCATCATTGCCGATAGGGAGGATAAAAAAGGAGTTTTTTCTTCCTGAATTAAATATTGATTCTGCACATGAGTCCCTGCAAAAGGGATATCCACAGGTACAGACTGTGGTGAACAGGATAAATAAGTACATTGAAAATATAGCTGATGATTATTTTTTACTTGGACTTCACTTAATTTCCCTGCATTCTTTGCTCAGGGAATCAAAGCTTACTACTGAGCAGATTAAATCCTGGTATGCTGAAAATATAAATATGCCGTATTCATCTGCTATGCAATGCCGAAAGGTGGCTGAGGTTTATGCATCAAATCCTGAGCTGATTACCCGCTACACCGCTTCCGGGGCATACCTACTGAGCACCTGCAACACACCGGAAGAGAGAGAAGAGATTTGGCAGGAAGCTAGAGGAGAAAAAAGCGCACCTAGCATCAGGGAACTGAGGGAAACACTTAAACGTGTGCGTGAAAGGAAGTTGCTGGAGCAAAATGGCTCTTCAAAACTGAACACAGGCAGAGAAGATTCAGTGGAGACATACAGAATGTCTCCTGACAAAATCAAGGAGTCTTTGCAAACAGTAACTGATTATTTTGAGAAATTCGCTGACTGTGAAAATCCTGAGGAGCAGCTTGTGATGCGTGAAATATTGATTGGCTCTGTAAAACAGTTGCTTAAAGGACTGCAGGAAAAAGTTTAATTGGCAGAACTCCTTCCGGAAAATTTCTCCAGCAACAGAACCAGCGCGAAACCTGTGGACATCAGCAGCAGTGCAATCACCAGGTCGCCGTCCATCAGCGGCCAGACATTTTCTTCCCTTATCACATATTCCTTTCCACGAATAATTTGACTTTCAAGAGCAACTTTCCAGGGCCAGACTTTGCGCATTGCTCCGATCATCAGCCCGGTCAGGAATGCTATCGTGAAATCATGCCAGCGCATCAGTCCGTAGCGCAGGATCCTTGAAAATCCCAAAATTCCTGCTACGCATCCGGCAAGGAAAATCAGAAGAATTTGAGTATTTTCCAGCATAAATGGATTTCTCAATGCAGCTGTAATGAAAGCATATTTTCCCAAAACAAGCAGAATGAATGAACCGCTCAGTCCCGGAAGAATCATGGCGCATATTGCAACAACTCCGCAGAAGAAGATAAACCAGGGCTCTTCCGGAGTATGCAGCGGTATCAGGCTGGTTATTCCGTAAGCTAGCAGAGTGCCTAATAATAAAGTGGGGAAACTGGAAATTCGATTTTTAATCGAGTGGCTGACTACAATGATTGAAGCTGCTATCAAACCAAAAAATAAGGACCATGTCTGTACAGCATGTTCGGTCAGCAGGTAATGTATGAGGTGGGCAGTGCTGACCACTGCCAAGGTGATTCCTGCAGCGAGTGTAACTAAAAAACGCAGATGAAGCTCTGAAAGGGCCTCTTTGCCGTGGAGGCGCAGTACCTGCAGAAATG
>CAJXDX010000025.1 GCA_913052275.1 uncultured Pseudomonadota bacterium
ATACAGGTTCTGATTCAATTCAGATCTGTTAAACCAAAGTGTTCTTCTGGAAGGGGATACATTTATTCCATGGAAGGTGCTAACTTTCCCACTTAATCAATTAAGGAGATAATATGGGACTGAGAATAAATAGTAATATTGAGTCCATGATTGCACATCGTAACCTGTTAAAAAACGATCGTGCGCTTTCGAAGTCACTTGAAAGACTGGCTTCGGGGCAAAAAGTCAATCGGGCTTCTGATGATCCAGCTGCTTTGGTGATTTCTGAGCATATGCGTACTCAGGTAAGCGGTATGGAACAGGCAATTAAAAACAACGAAGTTGCTATTTCAATGGTACAAACTGCTGAAGCGTCCATGAACGAGATCTCGAGTCTTTTGATTGGCATTCGGCAGCGTGCTATTTCTGCGGCAAACGTCGGCGCCAGTGATCAGTCAATGGCTGATGCTAATCAGCAGGAAATTGAAAATGCACTCGCCTCACTTGATCGAATTGTTTCGACCACACAGTTTGGAAAGTACAAACTTCTTGACGGAAGGAATGATGTACGTGATGCAGATAATCCAAGAGGAGAAACCTTGAATGCAAATGGTACTCCGAAGGAGGGCTTGCAATTCCATGTTGGACCGAATGCCGAACATCAGGTAGGTATTTCAATTCCTAACCTGTCAGCAACGAAACTTGGTGTACCAGTTGAGTTGGAAGAAGGTGAAGTTGATTCCATGGTGGTCATTCAAGGAGAAGAAGGTCCTGAGGAGATGGAATACACAGAGTGGTTTAATAGCAACGAAAGCGGATTTGCTTCGCTGCAGGACATTAACGTGGCTATTGATCCAGAGCAGGGCTCCATGGATGCCTTAAAAATCATTGATAAGGCTGTTACCCAGGTTGCTGTTGTTCGCGGAGAATTAGGTGCATTCCAGAGAAACACACTGGAATCCAATCTCTCGAGCCTGCGGGTTGCAGCAGAAAATATGACTGCTGCAGAGTCTACGCTTCGTGATAGCGATATGGCACAGGAGCTGGCTACATTTACTCGTAACCAGATTATGAGTCAGTCAGCAACTGCACAATTGGCCCAGGCCAATGCAATGCCTCAAAACGTATTGCGTTTGTTAAACACCTAGTTGAGTTCAGGGGCATTTTGCCCCAGAACTCCACTCTATTCCGGCTCCTTTATTGGAGTCCGGAATGGCTGTGTTTATTATTTTTTCAACAAACTTTTTTTAGAAATCATAGTTAAAGATTTGTGGTTGAGTACAATTTTCAAATCGAGTCAATACATAAAAAAACCTTAACTGATATAAAAGAGGACCTATGCCGTTGGAGATGAAAAATAATGTGACATCAATCAACGCGTTGAATAATCTGGATAAAGCACAGAATGAACTTTCTGATTCTTTGAGACGCTTATCCTCAGGACAAAAGATCAATATTGCTGCAGATGCTCCGGTAGGTCTGATAATATCTGAGGGCCTTCGTGCTCAGATTGCCAGTGTCCATCAAGCCATTCAAGATACCGAATTTTCACTGTCATTGGTGCAGACTGCTGAAGGGGCATTAGTTGAAGTTAATAATTTGCTTTTGGAAATGCGTCAGTTAGCTTTAACAGCTGCGAATGAAGGTGCTAACGATTACGGTACAATGCTGGCGATTCAGTATCAGATTCGCAATGCAATCGAGAGCATAGATCGTATTTCCAGGTTCACCAGTTTTGGCAGAAAAATACTGCTTGACGGGAGTCATGGTGTAACAGGAATGGGAGATAACGAAGAACTTATATTTCTTAGAGCATCCTCAAAAACACTTGCTTCTCCAGTCAGCGGGTACGAAGTGGATATTGATGAACTGCCTCTAAGGGCTACACTGAGTGAAGACCTTGATGACGATGATGCATCCGGTTTATCAATTGTTTTGGAAGAAGAAGACGGTCCTGTTATCAGGGTAACTAATCCAGAAGGGGCGACGGCACTTGGATTTGCAAATCGACTGAAAGATGCTGTTTTAGGAGCTAACATTAATTTGGACATTCAATTTGATGCTGATGATGAAGAGCTTACAATTCAGCATCGTGAATATGGGGTCACCAAAGGATTTTGGATCACAAGTTCCAAAGATGGAGTACTAACAGACGACGAATTCGAACCAGAAATATTTCATGGGCAAGACATAAAGGGGACAATAGAAGATGAGCCTGCTGAGGGTGATGGTCTTGTACTGACAGGTAATTTTAATAATAAGAAAACAAGTGGTCTGAGTGTAGCCTATTTAGGTGATAGTACCGGCAATGCCGGAAGTGTGACTGTGGCACAAAATTCCCTGAAATTTCAGACAGGACCAACTGGAGACGAAAAGATCATGGTGGCGCTTAACAGCACCCATTCTACAGCCCTGGGACAAGGTGTAGACAACAGAAGCGGATTTAAAAATTTATCCGATATCAGTCTTACATCTGCTCAAGAGGCCATTGACGCAATTAGCCTTGTGGATCATGCTACTGATCAATTAACATTGTTGCGTGCACAACTCGGATCAGCACAAAAACACACTCTTGAAACAAATATTTCAGTGCTTAGAAATACTGCGGAAAGTCTGACTGCCGCAGATTCAAGTATTCGTGACACAGACTTAGCCAAGGAAATTGTCAATTTTACTAAAAGCCAAATTTTGACAGAAACTGCAGCGGCAGCTGTTGCACAGGCTAATCAGTCAGCTGTTCGAGTTTTAAGATTGTTGTTTCACCATCATGTACATGATCACTGGTCATTTTTTGCAGGCCACTGATTTTCTCAGAAAATGCGCCTTGACGATACAATTGCAGCAATAGCAACTCCCCTTCAGCCATCAGGACTTGGGGTAATCAGGGTAAGCGGAAAGCAGGCAGTTCCCCTGGTGGGACATTTGTTTAAAAGTGGTACTGAGAAACTTGAAAAGACGGAATCACATAAGCTTGTACAAGGCTGGATTCATGATGATGAAAAACTTATTGACAGGGTTTTGGTTGTCGTTATGCGTTCACCACGTTCTTACACCACTGAGGACGTGGTTGAAATACAGTGTCATGGTAGCCCCTTTATTATGCGTAGAATCCTGGATTTGGTGCTGCGCCAGGGGGCAAGATTAGCTGAGACGGGAGAGTTTACTCAAAGAGCGTTTCTTCATGGCCGCATAGACCTGACTCAGGCTGAAGCAGTTTTAGATTTGGTTCATGCCAGTTCTGAACTTGGATCAGCACTGGCTGTTCAACAGCTGCAGGGGAAACTATATAATGCAATTGAAGAGGTCAAAAAACAGGTGGTGGCTACTGCATCGCTTGTTGAAGCAAGCATTGAGTTTCCCGAAGAAGATGTTGAGTTTGTTCACCGTGATGAATGTCTTCGACAAATTGAACAAGCATGCGCAGATTTAGAAAAACTGCTTTTTCATGCTGACCAGGGACTCAGAGTGCGAGAAGGCTTTAGTGTTGCTCTGATCGGGAAGCCGAACGTAGGGAAATCTTCGCTTCTTAACAGATTGCTGCGGGATCAAAGAGCTATTGTTACTACCGTTCCGGGCACCACACGAGATTATATAGAGGAGTCGATACAAATAAAGGGTATTGCTTTTCGCCTGACTGACACTGCAGGAATCAGAAACACAAAAGACTTGATTGAATCAGAAGGCATTCGCCAGACACGAAATGTGCTGAGCAGATCTGACCTGGTATTGCTGATTTTGGATGCTGGAGAAAAACTGAATGACGAAGATCTAAGATTGATCCGCGATATTGAAAAGAATAAGACTATTAATGTAATTAATAAAATTGATCTCCTGTCTGGAAGGGAACCTGACTGGCTAAAAGAAATCTCCGGAATGGAATCTGTTTTAGTTTCAGCAAAAACAGGAGAAGGATGCGATGAACTAGAATCAAGATTGTATGACAAGGCAACCCTGGGCGGTTTACCACATAAAGATGAAATATGGATCACGAACCGCAGACAGCAGCAGGCCGCAGAGCGAGCCCTGAAATCCTTGTTACAGGCAGGGCAAGGTTTGGAACAGTCAAAAGGAGAAGAGTTCATTGCAGTTGATTTGAGATCCTGTTTAAATGCACTTGGGGATGTAGTTGGACAGACAACCCCTGATGATTTGCTGGGACAGATTTTTTCTGAGTTTTGTATAGGAAAATAAAAGGATGACTGAAAGTGGTTTGAAGCTCCTGCTTGAAAAACAGCAATCACTGTTGAAGGAACTTCTGGACTTTTCACAGCGTCAGTTTGCAGAAACAGATCCTGTGGGTCTGGACAACCTTCTGTCACAAAAAGACAAATGCTTTGAAGAACTGCAGAAGGTAGACTCGCTGCTTGAAAAATGGCATCAACAATACAATCGTCCTTTTCAGGCTGAAGAACAAAAACTTGACCAGCTTATACAGGATTTACTGGAAAAAATTCTGCTTTCAGAAAAGGAATTTGAAAAAATAGTTGGTCGTGAAAAAAACGCTGTTTCATTACAGATAACCCAGTTAGGTCGTCAGATGCAATACCGGAAAGATCCGGGGCATCACCGGCCGCAAATAAAAAACATGAAGACATGAAGAGCACATGACAATGCAATTTTCTGCCTACCAAATTGAATCTATGCTGGATGATTATCAGCAGGAAAATTTTCCATCAGACAGATCTGCAAGCGAAACTCTGAGTCTTTCAGAAGAAGCGATCAATGAAGCGCGTCAGCACTTCACTCCATCTGCAGACCGGGCTTCAGTCTGGAAATCTCCAAAAGAAATTATTGAATTGATTGAAGATAAGACTGCATATGATCCCGTAGTGGATTTTGTTCAGCAGAGCCGGGCCGGACGATTTGTAGACCCGGTTTATGTCCCGGAGAATTCACCGCCGGCATTTTCTCTGGTAACCAATTACTCACAGCATGACCGAAAAAGGTCAGAAGAAGAGCAGGAAGCTCAGGAAAGTAATACTGCCGAAAAAGATCTTTCTCATTCCGGACTGGGAAGTGGAACAGACCAAGTTCAGGATAAGGTTTCTGTAAATGAAGCTGAAACTGAAAAAGATATATCTCAATCAGATCAAATTAATATATCAAGTACTGAAAAGGTTACAGATGCAAATAGTGCAAAGAAAAGTGAAACGGATATTGCTAAAGCGGCGGATGAAGAAAGCATTTCTGAAAAATCTGGACAGGATGCAAAAAATTTAAGTAAATCCAGGCAAAAAAGACCAACAGATTCTGCGGCGAAGTTGTTTGAGAACATAGAGGATGATGACCTGGATGAAGAATTTGAATTTGATGAAAAAGGACTGCGCGGTGAGGATGATGGAGACAATGATGTTGTATTTGGGGATGGTCAAATTGATTCAAAGTCTATAAGCAGGTTCGTGAAAAGTTTCCCGGACAGTGCAATTAAATTCATTTTCAGAAAAAATTTAGACGGACGAAATTTACCTGCTGAATATGAGGATATCTACATTAACTGGGAAAAACGCGGGTTGTCACGTGGACGCTTGAAAAAGTATTTGTTCAAACTGATGAAATGGGATAATTTCCCGGATATCCCTGTTCTGGAAGTGGTGCAAAGAATCAAGGACCGTCAATATGATCTTAAAGATAAAAAGTAATGAAAGCAAAAAAGTTCAGGTCAAACGTGGCGGCGGTGATAATTCATCCAACAGAAAATAAAGTGCTGATGTTCCGGAGACTTGCCGAAAAAGACAAAAATTCCGGATTTTTGACAGGTGGCGGTCAGCTTAAATGGAATTGGCAGTTTCCCCAGGGCGGTGTGAATGACGGGGAATCTGAAGAAGAAGCTCTTTTTCGTGAACTTAAAGAGGAAATTGGAACAGGAGATGTTAAAATAATTCGTGTTGGAGAAAAAAGGGTACGCTACCATTATCCCCTTAAAGTAAAGCGTGTACTGGACCAGCAGCCCCAATGGAGACCTTTTCGCGGTCAGCAGCAGCGCTGGTTTCTGCTGCATCTGAATTGTCAAACTGACGAGATATCTTTTAACCACCATCCAATCGAGTTTGATGCTTTTCAATGGATTTCTCCACGCAAAGGCTTAAGCAGGGTTGTTCCTTTCAAGCGTAAAGCATACCGCAAAGGATTGCGCATGCTGGGTGTTTTGTAATTTGCTGGTATATCAGCTGAAAAGCAGATTCTGAAAATTCCCCTAAATTATAATTAAAAACTGTCCAGTATTAAGGTAATTTTGTTATACTGGAATAATTAGAGTGCAGCTTGCATAAAATGTATGGAAAATACACTTAAGCCTCAAATAAGTCTTAAAAAGGTAGCCCGATGCTGATGATAATTTCTCCTGCAAAAACGCTGGATTTTGAGACCCCTGTAACAACTGAAAGCTACAGTATTCCTGATTATCTGGAAAAATCTGCTGAACTGGTTGACATCATGAAGAAAAAATCTTTGCGAGATTTAGTTAACATGATGCAGGTCAGTCAAAAAATTGCTGAATTAAATGTTGAGAGATTTAACAGCTGGAAGCTGCCATTCAGTCCGGGTAATGCCAGGCAGGCATTATTGGCATTTAAAGGTGATGTATATACAGGCCTTGACACGGCCACTCTTTCTGAAGAGAATTTTGATTACGCGCAGTCTCATTTGCGCATTCTTTCGGGTCTGTATGGTTTGTTAAGACCACTTGACCTGATACAGCCCTACAGACTGGAGATGGGTCTTAAACTGAATTCAAAAAAAACAAAGACACTTTATCAATTTTGGGGAGAGAAAATTACTGATGGACTTAATTCTCATTTAGAAGAGCACGAAAAACCAGTTTTGGTCAACCTTGCTTCAAATGAATATTTTAAATCAGTATACAGGAATAACCTCAAATGCCGATTGATTACGCCGGAATTCAGAGACCTGAAAAACGGCAAATACAAGATAATACAATTTTTTGCCAAAAAAGCCCGCGGCCTCATGGTTCGTTATGCCATTGATCACTCAATCAGGAAACCTGAAGACTTAAAAAACTTTGATTATGATGGCTATGCTTTTAACTCAGAACTGAGTCATTCAGACAACTGGATTTTCAGCAGAAACTGACTCTGTTGCCTGTCCTTTATTTAAACTGCCTTATCTTCCTGTAATCCTGCCATTCAATTTTCTTAAATCCTGAAGACAATTATCACTAATCAATCTCTCCATCTGTAATCTCCCTTCATCGGAAAATTGTTGAAGATTGATCGTAAATCTTCAATTTACAGAATCTACGCAATTACCATTAGTTCAGTCAAGTTTGGGTAAAATTTTGCTTGTATAATTTAATATATCATTATATTGATATATAGTGATATAATAGCTTCAAATGACTTTAACATATAATTACAGGAACTTATGTCAAATATTGCCCAAGCATTAAGACTTCTGGGTGACGAAACACGGCTCAGGATATTAATATTGATCTCACAGACACCTTTGAATGTCAGCGAACTCACAGCAATCATAGGAATGGCTCAATCCGGGATTTCCAGGCATTTGAGTCACCTGAAAAAAATGAAGCTGATACAGGAGCACAAAGAAGGGATATGGACTTACTATCAGCTTGCCCAGAAGGAATCTCTTGACAGCGAGCTTCACCTTCTCTGGAGCTTTTTGCGCGATCAGTTGTCATCCATGAAGGATCCTAACAATGATCGTGTGAGGCTGCATGAAATTCTGCGTCAACGGGAAGGCACCCCTGGAGGTTTAAATGAACGACTGCTTGAACCGGGACAATCCTGGTATGCCTGGTCTTGCCTGCTTGGAGTCCTGCTGGGTCAAAACGGAGAAAGAAAATCAGGATTTGATTCAGGCACCTCCGAACTTGAAATTATTGATCTCGGCTGTGGTGACGGAACGCTGACTGTGGAAATGGCAAAATTTGCCAAGCATGTAACGGGTGTGGATATTAATCCGGATATTCTGGCTATGGCTCGGCAGCGTACGGACAGGCTTGGCATGCAGAATGTAAGTTTTCTGGTTGAAGATGCAAGCAATATATCTTTGTCTTCTGAATCGCTGGATGTTGTTTTCTTTTCACAGTCTCTTCATCACCTTGAAAATCCACAGAAAGGATTACATGAAGCAGCACGTATTCTTCGGCCTGGGGGACTGGTTTTAGTGATGGAACTTGCCTCACACCAAGAAGACTGGGTGCTGGAAAAACTTGGGCACAAGTGGCTTGGGTTTGAAAAAGAATTTTTGATCGACTGCATGCAGAATGCCGGGTTGAAAAATTTATTTTCTGAAGTCCTGCCACACCGCAGGGAAGAATTATTTCAGATAATTCTCTCAGCGGGATGTAAATCATAGTCATGCAGGGCAGGAACAAAATTAATTCTAATATTATCCGGGACCTGATCCGGAATTAAGATATATAACTGAATGAAGGTTTAGAAAATCAAAGCAAATGCATTACACCAAACCCAGTGCTTCCAGACTGCTTCAATTGATGGAGCAGCAAATTGTAATACTCGATGGAGCAATGGGTACAATGATTCAGCAGCATAATCTTACTGAGGAAGAATTCCGCGGCAAAGGTTATCTGGAAAAAACTCCGGAGTATCTTCCTGATTCTCCTCTTCAAGGCAATAACGATCTGCTGTGCATTACACGCCCTGACATAATTGAGGATATTCACCTGGAATTCCTGAAAGCCGGTGCAAATATTCTTGAGACAAATACCTTCAATGCCAACCGGATTTCCCAGGCAGACTACAGCCTGCAAAACAAAGTACCGGAAATTAATCTGGCTGCGGTACAAGTTGCCCGAAAAGCTGCGGACTGTTATCGTCAACAAATTAAGCTTGAAGGACTTCCTTCAGATCAACCAATTTTTATTGCCGGATCAATCGGTCCTACTAACCGGACATGTTCGATGTCTCCGGATGTTAATGATCCGGCATATCGTGCAGTGACATTTGATGATGTTGCACAGGCATATCGGGAGCAGGCCATAGCACTTATAGAAGGCGGAGTAGATCTGCTGCTGTTGGAAACAAGCTTTGACACACTTAATATGAAAGCAGGTATATACGCATTGGAAAGTTATTTTGAAGAGACAGGGACGCGACTTCCAGTATTTCTATCCGTAACCATCACCGATGCTTCCGGACGCACACTTTCCGGACAGACTTTGGCCGCTTTCTACAATTCAATACATCATGCCAAGCCCCTTTTTTTGGGAATCAACTGTGCACTTGGAGCCAAAGAGATGCGTCCTTTTATCGAGGAATTGGCACATATTTCTGAGTTCCCAATCGGCATTTTCCCTAACGCGGGAATGCCTAACGCGATGGGAGAGTATGAACAGACTCCGGAGGAATTTGCGGAAATCATGGAAGAATTCGCATCTCAGGGCTGGGTAAACCTTATGGGGGGCTGCTGTGGGACGACTCCAGAACATATTCGTGCATTAATCAGACAAATCAAGGATAAATCTCCTCGCGAAATTCCCAGGCTGAATGGTTCCGACGATCAGGAAATTACGGAATCAAAAAATGAAACTACAGGTGTACCGTTCTTTTCCGGATTGGAACCACTGAACATAATGCCTGATACAGGGTTTTTGATTATTGGTGAGCGTACCAATGTCACAGGGTCTCCAAAATTCCGGAAACTGATCATGAATGGAGATTTTGATTCCGGACTTGCTGTCGCCCGCCAGCAGGTTGAATCCGGAGCAAATCTGATTGACATTAACTTTGATGAAGGAATGCTTGATGGAGAAAACTCGATGACTGATTTCCTCAACCTGATTGCTGCAGAACCGGACATCGCGCGCGTCCCGGTCATGATCGACAGCTCCAAATGGTCAGTGATTGAGGCAGGTCTGAAGTGTATTCAAGGAAAAGGTGTTGTCAATTCAATCAGTCTGAAGGAAGGCGAAGAAAATTTTTTATGGCAGGCACGGGAAATACGTAAGTATGGGGCGGCGGCAGTTGTGATGGCTTTTGATGAAAACGGACAGGCAACGACTTTGGATCATAAAGTGGAGGTATGCAAGCGTGCCTACAAACTGCTGACCGAAACAGTCGGATATGCTCCACATGACATTATTTTTGATCCCAATATTTTGACAGTGGCTACCGGAATGGAAGAGCACAATGATTACGCAGTAGCCTTTATAGAAGCAGTACGCCAGATTAAAGAACACTGTCCGGGATCTCTGGTCAGCGGAGGAGTAAGCAACATATCCTTTTCCTTCCGAGGCAACAATCCCGTGCGTGAAGCAATGCACACAGCTTTTTTGTACCACGCAATTCATGCCGGACTGGATATGGCAATCGTGAATGCAGGGATGCTGGATGTTTATGATGAAGTTCCTGCAGATTTGCTGGAACTTGTTGAGGATGTCTTACTCAATCGGAGTAATGACGCAACAGAGCGGCTGATTGATTTTGCAGAAAATTATAAAACTGAAGGATCTAAAAAAACTCAAAAAGACACAAAATGGCGTGAAGGAACTCCTGAGGAACGGATCAAACATGCTTTGGTAGGAGGAATTACCGAGTATATTTTAGAGGACACTGAAGAAGTCCGCACACAATTTGATACAGCTTTGGAAGTGATTGAAGGCCCATTAATGGCAGGCATGAAGGTGGTTGGAGATCTTTTCGGTGAGGGCAAAATGTTTTTGCCGCAGGTCGTGAAAAGCGCACGTGTCATGAAACAGGCAGTGGCATACCTTGAGCCGTTTATGGAAGAAGAAAAAAAGCAGACTGACAGGGCCAGCAGGCTTCCAAAGATTGTGATGGCAACCGTCAAGGGTGATGTTCATGATATCGGGAAAAACATTGTGGGTGTGGTTTTAGGCTGCAACAACATTGAAGTCATTGATCTGGGCGTGATGGTTCCTTGTGAAAAAATTCTGGAAACCGCCAATGAGCAGCAGGCGGACGTAGTAGGGCTCTCAGGCTTGATTACACCTTCCCTGGATGAAATGGTGCATGTTGCCGGGGAGATGAAACGCGAAGGCTTTTCTTTACCTTTGCTGATCGGAGGTGCCACTACCAGTGCCGCGCACACAGCAGTGAAAATAGCTCCGCAGTATGATCATGCTGTGGCTTATGTTCCTGATGCCTCCAGAGTGGCGGGAGTAATTTCCAGGTTGCTGAATCCCAAAACAAAAAAGGAGGCAGAACTTGACCTGCTCAATGAACATCTGCGTCGAAGACAGGCTTATGAGGAGCGAACAAGAGAACGCAAATTACTGCCTCTGGAAAAAGCCCGTAATAACAGAACTCCTATAGACTGGGAAAGCAGCATCATTGATAAACCCGGATTCCTTGGACTGAGAGATTACTCAGTTGCGGTTGAAACGCTGGTTGAATACATTGACTGGACGCCTTTCTTTTATACATGGGAACTGAAGGGGCGTTTCCCAAAAATTCTTAAAGATCCTGAGCTGGGAAAGGAAGCAAGCAAACTTTATCAGGACGCGCAAAATCTTTTGAATGAAATTATTGAAAATAATTATTTCCAGCCGAAAGCTGTTGTGGGATTTTTCCCGGCGAATAGTAGAGAGGACGACATTTTGATTTACACAGATGAGTCACGCAGGAAAATTCAAACTGTTTTCCATACCTTGCGTCAGCAGGCTGTGAAAGATCATGGGAAGCCTAACCAGGCCCTGTCCGACTTTATTGCGCCGGAAGATTCCGGACGTGCTGATTATCTTGGAGGATTCGCTGTGACAACAGGGACTGAAGTGGAGAAACTGGCAGACAGTTTTGAAGAAAAACTTGATGACTACAACTCTATTCTGGTTAAAGCTGTAGGCGACCGTCTTGCTGAAGCTCTTGCTGAATACATGCACAGACAGGTGAGGTGTGAATGGGGCTATGGAAATGAGGAAGATCTGAGCATCGAGGATATGGTTCGGGAAAAATACAGGGGAATTCGCCCTGCCCCGGGATATCCAGCTCAGCCCGATCACACAGAAAAACCCCTGCTTTTCAAATTGCTGGATTCAGAAAGACGTGTCGGCATTAAACTCACGGAAAGTTTTGCCATGTCGCCGGCAAGCTCTGTTTCCGGAATGTATTACGCTCATCCTGAATCACGCTATTTTGCAGTGGGCAAGATTGACAGGGACCAGGTTGCAGACTATGCGGAGCGCAAAAAAATGTCAGTTGCAGAAGTTGAACGCTGGCTTGCCCCGATTTTAGGATACATTTAACGCTGAGTAGTGCATTGAATTTTAAACCATGTGCCTGAACTGCTGCTTCACTGTTTAATTATCATCGCTCATAACTACCCCCTTTCAGTGCTTTAGATGAAGCTGATAGATCTTTACAATAAAAAGGATTTTGTATTTTCCATAGAAATTTTCCCACCCAAAACAGACAAGGGAGTGGAAAAACTGAAAAGTACACTTAAGGGCTTCAGACAGTTTGCTCCAGATTATATGTCTGTGACTTACGGTGCAGGCGGGACAAGCCGTGAAAATACTCACGAAATGGCAGTGCATATCAATCATGAACTTGGCATACCCGCAATGGCTCACCTGACCTGTGTTTCTCATACTGCAGATGAAATTGATAAAGTTTTAACTAGTCTGAAAAACAGGAATATAGAAAATGTGATGGCCCTGCGCGGTGATCCTCCGGTCGGCACTGACCGCTTTGTTCGACCTGAAGGAGGGTATCAATATGCCTCTGAATTAATTTCCGCAATACGGAAACACAGCAGTTTCGCCATCGGAGCAGCAGGTTATCCGGAAGGCCATGTGGAAAATCCGGACAAGGAAGAAGACCGCATACATTTGCACGAAAAAATTGCCTGCGGGGCACAATTCATCATTTCTCAATTTTTCCTGGATAACATTCATTTCCTGCGCTGGAGAGACTTGCTGCGCCATGAAGGTGTCGCATTGCCTTTGATTGCAGGTATCCTTCCTCCCACAAACTGGCACTCCCTGCAAAGCATGTCAGCAATGTGTGGTGTCAGCATACCGAAACAATTGGCTCAAGATCTTATCAAGCAAGAGGATGATCCGGAAGTATGCCGGGAAATCGGTTTTGATCATGTTGAACGTCAGCTTGAAGAACTTCTCAGTGAAGGTGTGGAAGGCGTTCATCTGTATGCGCTTAACCGTCTTGAGACAGTAGAACGATTGGGCCCACAGCTCCAGAAGGCATCAGGGGAATCCCTGAATGCAGTCACTGTATGATTTTTACCTTCCTTTTTGATTGCAATTTTCTCCTTTCCGGCTGAAACTGAAGAATTTAGTCCTTTTATTATTCCAAAACATTTTGAACCTTAGAAATAGTAATCATGCAGGAGTACGTTCCAAAGGAAATTGAATCAAAGTGGCAAAAATACTGGGAAGAGCATAATTTGCTGGATTTTGATTTTGATTCAGAAAATCCAAAATATTACATGCTGACCATGCTGCCCTACCCTTCGGGAGATCTGCATATTGGTCACTGGTATGCCATGGCACCTTCTGACTGTTATGCCCGTTTTATGAAAATGAAAGGATACGAAGTTTTTTTCCCAATAGGCTTCGATGCTTTTGGACTTCCTGCTGAAAATGCAGCCATCAAAAACAATATTCATCCAAAATCATGGACGTATGCCAACATCAAGCGCATGCAAAAGCAGCTTCGTTCTATGGGAAACATGTTTGCCTGGAAAAACGAGGTTGTCTCATGTGATCCGGAATATTACAAATGGAGCCAGTGGTTTTTTCTCAGGATGCTGGAGGAAGATCTGGCTTACAGGGAGTATGCACCTGTTGATTACTGCAACCATTGCCAGACTACTCTGGCGCGGGAACAGGTCTGGGGTGAGGACAGGGTATGCGAACGCTGCGGGAATCCGGTTGTAAAAAAAGATTTAAATCAATGGAAACTGCGCATCACCAACTACGCGGATGAACTGCTTGATTTTGAGGGACTGGACTGGCCGGAACGTGTGCGTTCCATGCAGGAAAACTGGATAGGACGCAGCGAGGGAGTTGATTTTGCCCTGAAAATAGACGGTTCAGGAGACCTGAGCTTCAGGGTTTTCACCACAAGACCTGACACTGTTTTCGGCATGACCTTCTGCGTGCTTGCTCCGGAACATGTATTAGTGGATCAAATCACAACCGCTGAACAGAAAGAGGCTGTGGAATCATATATAGCCGCTGCGCAGCGCAAAGACGAAATTGAACGTACAGCAGAGGGGCAGGAAAAAGACGGTGTGTTCACTGGAGCATATGCGGTTAATCCCATGAACGGGGAGTTGGTACCAGTCTGGATTGCGGATTACGTGCTGGCTTCGTATGGCACGGGAGCAATAATGGGCGTTCCCGGACATGATGAGCGGGATTTTAATTTTGCAAGAAAATATGGACTGGGCACGCCGGTTGTGATTGTTTCAAAAGAGCAGCTTGATTCTGTCCCGGATGGAGCTGAATTAGCAGAGCCTATTTTGCAGAAAGAAGATTCGGTGATGGTAAACAGTCCGGGCTTCGAAGGTGCAGTCTGGCCTGACAGTTTCAACCGTGTCGCAGATCACATGCAGAAGCAGGGTTTTGGCGAGCGCCAGATTAATTACCGTTTGCATGACTGGCTGATCAGCCGCCAGAGAATGTGGGGGACCCCTATTCCCGTTGTTTACTGTGAAAGCTGCGGAATGCTGCCTGTGCCTTACCATGAACTGCCCGTGCTGCTTCCGGATGATGCTGAATTCAAGCCGACAGGGGAAAGTCCGTTAAAATATCACCATCGATTTCTGAAAACGTCATGTCCAGAATGCGGAGGTGATGCCGAAAGAGAAACTGATACGATGGATACATTCATATGTTCCTCCTGGTACTATTATGCCTATGTGGCACCTTACTGGAAAAAAGGGGAAAGGCTGGTGCGTGATGATTCTCCATGGGATACGGACAAAATAAATTCTTTGTGTCCGGTTGACCAGTATACCGGGGGCATCGAGCACGCCACCATGCATCTTCTTTATTTTCGTTTTTTCACCAAGGCACTTGCAGATTTAGGCCTGCTGGATTTTCGTGAGCCTACAAGGCGCCTGTTTAACCAGGGCATGATACTGGGAGAGGATCACGAAAAGATGTCCAAGAGCCGCGGGAATGTTGTGAATCCGGACCTGCTGGTAAAGCAGTACGGGGCAGATACTGTCAGGGCATACCTGATGTTCCTGGGGCCGTGGGACGCTGGAGCCGCGTGGAATTCCCAGGGCATTGAAGGGCTTGCCCGCTTTTTTAAAGCAGTCTGGACACTTTGCAATGCAGAGGAAAAAGATACTTCAACTGCTTCTCCGGACACGGAAAAGAAACTCCGGAAATCGCTTCATCAAACTATAAAAAAGGTAACCAATGATCTGCAGAATTTCCGCTTCAATACCGCGATTGCCGCAGTGATGTCCTTCCGCAATGTTTTAAAGGCAGAAGCAGAAGCATCCGGAAGTGAAGTCTGGAATGAATGCCTGGAAGGGATGCTGCTGATGCTGGCTCCGATAGCACCTCACATCACAGAAGAATTGTGGCAAAAGCTGAAGCCCGGAAGTGGGAGTGTCCACAGGCAGCCATGGCCTGCATTTGATGAAGAGCTGGCGGCAGAGGATTTAATTACACTTGTTGTGCAGGTAAACGGGAAAGTGCGTGACCGGCTTGAAATCCCTGCCGGTACGAGTAAAGAAGAAACTGAACAAACGGCATTGGCTGCCCCCAAGGTCCAGTCTTACCTCGAAGGCAGGAAAATCCGCAAAGTTATTGTTATCCCGAAACGCCTGGTGAATATTGTCTGCGGATGGTGAATACTGAAGTTCTTCAGGGAACTTCTTTCTCAAATTGGTTTAACTCCGGTGGCAGTTCCTGAACTAAATGCCTCCGGAGTCGATATGAAATTTTTTATTGATTCACTGCTTTGTCAATCCTGTATCACCAACAGAACTTGGAGTTCCTGATTCGGACACATCGGACTGATACAGGGTTGTACTAGACAGATTGATTAAAGAATAGCGAGGATTAGTACTGCCCGTATAAGTATCCGTGTACTCTGTTCCCACTGTTACGTTAATCGACCCCCCCCACAAAGCTTCAACGTATGTTTCACCAGCGGTAGTCCCGGCTGTAATTAATGACCTTGCTTTAGTCAGGGTCAGAGGATAGTTTGATCCTGACGCGCTCCCAACAGTTACGTTATCATATTGGGTTTTCAGCAGAAGTGAATTAGTAGTACATGACGAATCAGTAAAAAACTGACTCTCTTCGGAAATGTTGTCACTACCAGTCACGACAGTCATAAATCCATAAGATGCTGTATCAGAAGGAACTCGGCCTGCGGATATCAAAGTACTCAATGCAGAGGTGAGGCATGGAGAAGAATAAACCCCTGACATAGTTTCACTCCCCACTGTGATACTTCCGGAAGCTGTTGTAGTAGAGGATAGGTATTTGTATGTAGTTGCATTGACCTCGCTTGAAAGCTCACCTGTACCTGCAGAATTAACTGCAGCAACCTTATAATAATAAGTCGTGCCATTGTCAAGGCCAGTGTGAGTATAGCTGTCAGTGCTGA
>CAJXDX010000026.1 GCA_913052275.1 uncultured Pseudomonadota bacterium
TCTGAACAGACTTAAAAAAAACGAGTTGAAAAGGGATTTCCTGTTGTTGAAGACCGGGATTTAAACTGTTTTTTTGAGTTGATGCAAATCCTGAAGAGCTAAGTATTTCCATATCTTCCGAATGACGCATTGCTGTAATATCCAAAGGACTTAATTCCTCCAATTGCTCATCGGTCAACACAGCACCAGCATAGGTAAAATGGCTTGCAATCATCTTGTTTTCTGAGTCAAATGCAAAAGCTTTTAGTTGTATTTTTTTCACATTGTCAGAATCTTCGAAACTGTTCCTGATAGACCCTTCTACTATTAATAATGGAAGTCGATTATAACCGTTCTCCACCTGCCTTGCCTTGAACTCTCCTTCAAACTCAAGATGGTGCAAGTTATTTGCGGTTAAGTGATGAAAAATTGATGAATCAAAAATCTTGAGATATCCTCCGACAAAAGCAATTCCTGCAACTGCAAGCACACAAAATATGACGAACAAGATGAATTTTTCATGAAAACCGAATTTTACCTTAGACTGATCAGCGGTTTTTTTGACTTCCATGTTTTCAGACGCAGTTTTTTTAGCCTCACCTTTTAATCTTGAATGATAGTTTTTACTTTCAGGATTTAATCTGTCAAAGTCCTTAATTAAGCGGTTTTTCTGATCTTGATGTTTTTTTGTCTGATATATTTTTTGTTCAGCTTTTCTGCCAATATTTCCAACTGTTGATTTTGTTGTTTCATTTTCAGATGATTTATTTATACCCAGCTCTTCGAGGATTGAAGTTGCTGCCTCCGCAGCAGTTTTATTTCGATGCTGATTAAAAAAAGATGAGGAATCTTCTTTTGGAAGGTTCAGTGCAGTGGTTTCACTTGAATTCAAGGAAAATTTCTGTGGCTTTCTTGCTATCATCTTTATCAGATTATTATTCCCCTTCTTGGGGTTCAATTTAAAGGCTGGTCAGCTCAACTTCCTGTTTGTTTATTAACCATGCAAGATCCATAATTTCCTGTATAATCTGATGCTCACATTTTTAGCTGGAAAAAGCAAGTTTACAGAGAGAAATATTGGTGCAAATTTCTTCAACTGCCTGTAAGAACACCGAGGAATATGAACTGTGGTTTTTGATATTCCCGATCATTTATCGGGTATGCTACTTCTATTTTAAGTGGAACCTGAAACAGTGAGGCAGTGTCCACAGTCCACTCAATACCAAAACCGGCATTTTGACGATGTTTTGCTTGTTCATAGGAATTGTATTTTGACCATATTTTCCCCTGGTCATAAAATACCGTTCCCTGGATTTTGAAGGCGCTTACTATTCCCCATAAGGGAGCGGTTACAAGCGGAAACTTATAATCAAATCTTGATGCAAGGAGACGTTCGTCACTTAAAACTGTATGTTGAGGATATCCACGCAATACTGATGGGCTTCCAAGCTGAAATTTCTTCTGCAGAGGAGTTGTTCCTGTAGTAGTGCCATGAATGATATCCAGCTGAAACAATTTACGGTGCCCTACATGAAATATCTGACCAAGTGTTCCCTGCCAGCGCACATATGAGAAATCACTCTCCAATTCAAACGAAGGCTGCTCATTCCAGATGTTCCAGCTTATTTGATAATTTTCCCTGGGCCTGAAGCCTCCGCTATGTTCCAGTAAAAAAGTGTTTGATTTCCCAGTTTCGAATATTTCGCCGTTTCCGGAACGGTCGTTTGCAGAAAACAGGGTTTCCCTGGACAAGCTGGAGTGGAATTTATACTCCAGTTTGCCTGGGTTATGAGGTGGCTTGAATGTTGCCCTTATTGCCTCAGAGCGTACACCACCATATTCTCGTGCGCTGAATCCTGCCTCAAGTCCATTAATTCCCAGATTTTCACGATCGAAATTTAAAATGTAGAGTCCGCGCCTGTTTTTTGTCCCATATCCCGGAATAGCATAAAGGCGATAGTCATCAAACTTGTATTTAACGCCGAGGCCAAATGAATTTCCATCTAATGCATTATTCCCAAATCCAGGAACCAAAAGTACCAGATGTTCCCGCTGTTTTTTCCAGTCAGAGCCTAAACGCACACGATAAAAAATAAAGGAATGGTTATTGATACGGGATGACTCCAGCAATTCTTCATCCGGATCAATTGAAACTTTATCCGGGAAACTCTGAGATTTTATCAGTACAGTCTCCTGCTGTTTAATCCCGGGCAGAATCCTGCGGACTTCTTTTCCGTCTTTTGTTTTCAGTGCAACAACAACCGGCATTTTGGCAGCATCATTTTTGTTTATAACTATTTCAGTTTCATAAGTTCCGTCTGGTAAAGCTCTGGTTGATGAACTCTCAAAACCGTAATCCAAAGTTTTTACTGTTTGGAACCACTGAGCGAAAAACCAGTCCAAAGAACCAGACCCCAATGCATTATAAGGACTTACTGGCGGAAGTGGAGGAGTCCTCAATCTTGGGTCATGAAGTTTTTCCATTGAGTACTGAAATTCTTTTTGACCTGCCAACTTTCCCCGATATTTTTTTGCAAAATGCTGCAGTCCTTTCCGAAAACCATTTTTACCCATAAGATATTCCAGCATGGAAAGAACCATTGCAGTTTTGTAAGTCAATGTCTGCAAAAATTTTTGGGAATCCGGGTTTTCCCGAAAAGATGATAAGATGGGATAGTTCAATTCGGCTGCAACAGAGTTTGCCATGTTCTCAAAAAAATGATCACGATAACGGGGATTCAGCCAGTCAATAGTGTCAAATATTCCTGCGTCCGGACCAAATTTTTCCTGAAAGAAGCGCAATCCAAAAAAAGCCGGAAGTCCCATGTTGAGCCAAAGCTGTTTATCCTTGTCGTTCCAGACAGATTCGCCAAACCAAAGTTGAGCCAGTCTTCGTGTCAAAAATCCAAGTGCCTGTCTGTCCAGAAATTCAGACCGTTTATAGTTCGGCAGCGGAACCAAAACAAGGTTATTAAGGATGTCAACCTGTTCATAATCAGCCTCTACAGCAACTATCCGTATTGATTCCCAGGGGGATTCAAGTCCATAACTGGTGCGCATAAATTCCAAGAACTGCCTGCTCCAATTATGCAATAGTGCAGCCCTGCGATCATGACCAGTGAGGTAAAATGAGGTAAGTTGAAATGAGGTTTTTGCAGTTTCAGTATGGGAATTTTTCTCTTCGATTCCTTTTTCGGTTTCTTCCGTAAGCTTTTGGTGGACTCTGGTAAAGATCAAGGGGAAGTATTTCAGAGCCCTTTTTGTCTCATTAAATGTAGCGGATTTGCCTGGGGGTAATTTCTGATGGCCGCTCGTGGTAATTAATGTACCAGGCTGAGCTGCTGTCCATTTAACCTGATATGTTGCAGGAGCAGGAATGCTGCCTGCAGTTTCCCAGCCCTGTACTTTTAATGCGCTGCCATTGTTCCAGGCTAAAAGCTTTGGATGCCAGTTGGCTGTCAATAGCATTCCATTGACTGTGCCTTCCTGCGTGTGTTCAGGAAATTGTGTGTAAAAGTTTATGAATACAATAGACTGGCCAGGGGAACCTTTTATGTCCGGAAGGTCCCCGGGCAGGAAAACCCTTAACAGTCCCTGATCGGTTGAATATCCAACTTGCAAATCAGGATTTGGTTCAAGTGAAAATTGCAGCTCACGCTTTTCTGTTGAGGAATTTGGACTGAATGCCTTTACAGAAGCTATGCCCAAGCTTCCACGGCTGAAACCTTTTGGTGTTTTTGGATCCTCAAAATTGTCCTGAAAACGACGAAGCGAAAACACCGGAACAATTTTATGTTTTCGTATTCCCCTCTCATCCTGATTAAGGAAACGGTTTCCAGGCAAAGCAAAAAGTAATTCATGCTCAGGAAAAGCGCTTCTAGTGAAACGGACTTGCATTTTCCCAACAAGGAGTGTCTTATCGTGGTCGTAAGACACATCAAATTTGTAATGTGGGACTTCAGTTTTTTCTGGGGTTTTTGCATATAAAATCTTTGTATGAAAACACAACAGTGTTACATAAACAAAGATAAGAAGGAGTGAGAACCTGGAGACGAAGTCACTCAGGTAAAAAACCTCTCCATTTAATTTTGAACCAATTAATCTTAGATATGGATACTCAAAATGGCCTCGATTTTCACAAAAATAATTCAAGGTGAAATTCCTTGTGAAAAAATTATTGAAACAGATTCTGAAATCGCATTTCTTGATATTATGCCCTGTGCAGAAGGACATACACTTGTCATTCCAAAACTTGAAGTTAAGCGTTTAGAAGATTTACCTGAATCTGAGGCTTTGTCATTGATGCGTACAATGCAGCATGTTGCAAAAGCAGTCAGTGCGGCTTTCGATGGAATTGACTACAATCTTATCCTGAACAATGGAGCAAATGCAGGACAGGAAGTTGAGCATGTCCACTTCCACGTGTTGCCACGTCCCCAGGGTAGTCCCAGACCTTTTCATCAACGTGCTAATTATGCTGAAGGGGGAATGCAAGAAGTGGGAGCAAAAATACGAAATTGTCTATGACGGACAAAATTTAAACACTTTTTCGGAGAAATGAATCCCTCAAATATTGCCTGCGCAGAAATAGGCAGTAATGTCCATGTTGGCAGGGTCAGTATTTCTTTATTTGGTTTGAAAGAGTAATTATAGTTAAGCATGTTTTCTGAGGAAGTAAGCAGACCCGTACAGTATCTGAAGCTGATTTTGTCCAATAGCCTTTCAAAACAACTTAAAATCAGCGCGTGAAAGAAAATAACGTCTGCCTGAACCAAAGTGAAGAAAAAAAAGATGCAGAACAATTCTGCGGGTTCATAGGACTGATTGGCCGACCCAATGTAGGCAAATCTACTTTGTTAAACAAGCTGGTTGGTCAAAAAGTTTCCATAACCACTCACAAGGCACAAACCACCAGAAACCGCATTCTTGGTATCCGGACAGAAAAGAATACTCAAATTATCTTTATTGATACTCCCGGAATACATAGAACTGAAAATCTGCTGAATAGGAAAATAGTAGCATATGCTGAAAAGACTCTGGGAGATACGGATTTAAATTTGTGGATTGTTCAACCTTATCCGCAATCTTCTACAGAGAGGAATTGTTTCTCCGTTTTACATCCGGAAGATCAGCATATTCTGCAAATGCTGTCCGATAAAGAAAAACGGACAGTGGTGGTATTAAATAAAATTGATACATTATCAAAGGGAGATTTGCTTAAGAGCATTGCGAATCTTGACAAGCTGGGACTCTTTGCCGAAATTGTTCCGGTTTCTGCCTTGAAGTCAACCAATCTTAATCAGCTGATTGCAAGCCTGAAAAAATATCTCTCGCCTCATCCCTTTTACTTTGAACACCAGCAGGTCACAGATGTTACAGAGCGTTTTCTGGCAAGCGAATTTGTAAGGGAAGAACTCTTTCTGCGTTTGAGACAGGAAATACCATATTCTGTCGCCGTCATTGTGGAGCAATTTGAAGAGGATTCCAAATGCATTAAAATTGCTTGTGTTATTTGTGTTGAGCGAAACTCTCAAAAAGGAATCATCATCGGTAAAAAAGGCGAGATGCTGAAAAAGATAGGAACCGGGGCTCGAAAAAAAATCCAGAGTCTTCTTGGAAATAAAGTTTTTTTGAAGCTTCACGTCAAAGTCCTGAAACAATGGACCCACAATGAACTTCATCTTAAATCCCTGGGATTTGATTAAATTACCTGTTACATGAGTCTGGATAAATGTCTGGAACAGACATATTTCCTTTACTTTTTTTTGGAATGAAATGAGGATCTTGATAAAAATACTTTTCATAATAGTTATTCTTATATTTGAATTTTTTATGTTTCAGATTTCATTGGAAATTGGAGCAGTTTCCTTGGTTTTGATTATTGCTACGTTTTGCATAGGTTTTGTCTTAAATAAAATCACAACTGTAGTTGAGCAGCCCAGTCTTGTTCTTTCATCTGAGCCTTTTCGAGATTCATCAAAGCATGTAAACAATAAAACCAAATCCGATACAGAAAAAACATCTGATTCAGAGAATTTAATTCCGGGAGTAGATTCTTCGATTTTTGAACAATTCAGAAAAAAGTTTAATTTGACACAACCTGAACCAGCTGATGAAGACGATACAGCAGCCACCGTAAACACACCAAATTCAACTTCTGCAGCGCAGGCATACGAAAAAGCCGGCGTTTCTGACGAACCTGAAAATTTTGATGAAGAACTTGAAGATGCAGATCAGGTCAAAGTTACATTAAGTGAAAACGTAAAAATTCTGAAAGAGCTGCAAAGTGAAAAAGTTGATGAAGATTCGAATGAAAATTTTACAGAAAAACCAGAAATACCAGAGAGTGGTGAAGTTGAGAATAAAAAGAAACTAGGGTCTGGTGAAGAGGCTCTTGAATTGCTTACTAAAAAACATCAGGCATTAAAAAAGCAAAATGAGGAGGAATCATTGGAGACGCAGGTTGAAGAAGAAGATGATGATCTCTTTGCTGATGAACTGGTTGAGCTTCCTGGAGGAGAAACTCTTATTGAAGATGAGAAAGAAGAATTTTTTGAAGAAGATATTTTTTCTCCTCCAATGGATAATGAAAGCCATGAAGATGAAGAAGGTTTGGAATTATCCTTAAGGAAATCAACTCCTCATGAAGAAAAATCTGATGAGGCTGAAGGATTGCTTAAATTAGCAACAACAGCCTGTGAGGCTGGCAGAATGGAAGAAGCCAAAGCAGGACTGAAGAGTTATTTTAAGCTGCTCCATGAGCTTGGACAGAGTCCAAGTCAGCATGTACTGCAGCTGGCTGAAAAGCTTGAAATTCCTTTTGACTCTGCCAGTGGCCAAGCATCAAGCACTGTAACTGAAGAATTAAGTGATGGTGCTGATATAAAGTCAGAAAAAGACATTCAGAAAGAGCCGGAAAAAACAGATTATTCAGCTGTGATGGACGGCATTGTAAAGACTTTGGAAAAAAAAGAAGCTTATGATGAGGCATTGCCCCTTCTAAAAGACCTGCTTAAATTCAATAGGGAGCGTGTTAATGTTTCTGCAATGGACCCGCTTTTCGAAAGAATTGAACAGGCTCATGCTTCAATGAATAATAATAAAGAGCTGGTTGAAACCTATAAAGAGCATCTGGCAATCAAGCAGCAGCTTGATGACATGGAAGGCGAGTTACGTCTTCTTGACCTGATAAGTACCCATTATGCAGATTCCGGAGATCAGAAAGCCGCAGACCGTTATCTTGCTGAAAGCCAGCGTGTTAGAGCTGAATTGAACAAAAAATTGAACTGAATTGAAAGGATATTCTGGGTTCAGTGCTTAGTTGGGGATCGTTACAGATATGCTGTTTGTGCTAAAAATAAGTGCACCCTTCAGGTGTCAGAGAGCTTAATTTATAGCCATAGTTTCCTGCTTCAAATTGTAATTCTGCAAGTAATCTACAGCCGCGTGTACGGCGTTCTCGAACAACATAATATTCGCTGATACGCGGGGAGGTATCATATTCCAGGTGAGCAAACAAATTGATCGCAGTAATCGTGTGTTGTTCAGCCAGCTTAAGATACCTTGGCTGAAGACCTTTCTGCCAGCTGTCAAAATAATTTAATCCCCATCCTATGTGATTGTCTGCCTCAATCAATCGGCTCCGAAAAGATTTTTCCGGGAATTCTGACACACGATTAGAGCATGAGATCAGCAGAAGCATAACAGAAAAAAATAATATCAATTTCCTTACTGACATGAGTTGTAAACCACAGACTTGTATTTATTCATAATTAGTTTAAGGAATTCTGGCTGTTTATTATTTTCTAAGCTCAAATAAACTAACCTGTTCTGTATATCGGCCTCTCTGTTAAAAATCTTTAATTTTGAAAGAATTTAAGTACCGGGTTACTGAAATTGTTTCCCAGTTATAATTAGTATAGAATTGTTCATTCGGATATTTTGATGTGGTGTTGTTATTTCTCTGCAAAATAGAATTGGCCAGCAACTTGCAGTTTTCAGTATAAGACATACTTTTTTCTATCGTAAAAAAACTGGATATGGAGCAGAAAAAAATTTGGGCTTTTGGAGGAGGCAAAGGCGGCGTAGGCAAGAGTTTTGTCGCTGGAAACCTTGGCATTCTGCTGGCTCAAAATGGTTATAATGTAATTCTCGCGGACTTGGATTTGGGTGGAGCAAACATGCACACCTGGCTTGGTGTAAACAGTCCAACGAAAAGTATTTCTGAGTTTATAGAAAGAGAAGTACTGGACATCAAAAAATTATTGATTCCTACCGATATACCTGGTTTGAACCTTCTGAGTGGAGCAAAGGACGGAGTAGAGATTGCAAATATGAAGCATACTCAAAAACGTCGCTTTATTACAGCTCTGAGACAATTGGATGCAGATTATATAGTGATAGATTTAGGTGCAGGGACTGCGTATAATACAATCGATTTTTTCCTGCTGGCGGATTCTCAGGGTTTGATTGTAATACCGGAGCCTACTTCAATAGAAAATGCTTATCGTTTTATAAAAAATTCATTTTTCAGACAGGTCTTTCATAACAGCCAAGGCTTTGGATTAAAAAATGTTGTAAATGAAATATTACGCAAGGATAACCCGCATAATGTTAATACACCAAGAGAACTTATTGATTATTTTAACAAGTTGGGAGGCAAAGCCACTGTATTTATTGAAGAACAGATCCAATATTTCATGCCAAAATTGATACTTAACCAGGTGCGTACTGAACGTGATCAAATGGTTGGTCCGGCCATGAAAAAAGCATGTTTAAAATATTTTAATCTGAACGTAAAATTTTTGGGCCAGGTAAGTTTTGATGACACCGTCAGAAAATCTGTCCTGGAACGTCAGCCACTTGCAGTTGCATATTCTGATTGTGTCCCCATGGAGCAGTTGAAGGTGATCCTAACTGATTTACTGAAGGATGAGGAAGAAAATGCCGGTAATAACAGCATTTTATCTCAATTGGTACTATGACTGATCGCAGCAAAAATTCTGCAAACATTGAAGAAGATTTATATCAGATTCTTGATGTTCCAAACACGGCTAGTTTAGCGGAAATACGCCAAGCGTATGAAGGAAAACTAGAAGAAGCTCACTTAGAAGCATTTGCTGCTTATTCCTTGTTTCCCGAAGAAGAAACTGAAGAAAAATTACTTCAGTTCAGCCATGCTTATATAACTCTGGCTAACCCGATTGCTCGTGCAAAATACGATGATGAATTAAATCAACTTACCATTCCTGCAAAGAAAAAATCTGATTTAGGAAAAGGAAGGGCAAAAACGGCGAATGAATCTCCCAAAAAAATTCCTGAGAAAATTCAATCTGAAGAAAAGGCTAAGCTTTCAAAAAAAGTTGCTAATGATGTTGCGGGACAAACACTGAAGGAGAGACAGGATTTTTATCTAAACCTGGCGGCAAAAAATGAACATACTGAAGACAACATTCAGGAATTTTATGATACTCTAAAAACTAGCGGGAGTGCAATAACCTATAATGGTGCGGTATTGCAGCAAATCAGAAAAATGAAATCCATAACAATAAATGAGCTTGCTCAAATAACATGTATTCGCGGCGCATACCTCAAGGCTATTGAGGAAGAGAATTTCAGTAAATTCACTTCTGAAATTTATTTAAAAGGTTATTTGCTTTGTTACGCTGAGTCTATGAATTTGCCCACTGAAAAGGTCTTAGATGATTACATTCGTGTTTATAAAAATTCTGCGAGGTCTGAAAATGGTTGAAATGTGGTATGGGAGCATTTTACAATTGAGGCCAATTGTATGGGCTGTTGAAATGAAGGCAAACAGGGTTTTGAAAAAAATCAGAGCCGGAAATAAGCCGGGTTCTGTTCTCACTGATGTGAGCCGTGATCATTCATCTGGGACTGCCGTTACCGACAGCCTCTAGCGTCCTACCCAACCGCCAGGCGGGCAGCCTGATTGCGGTTCTATTTGGACTTGCAACAGGTGGGGTTTACACTGCCAGTCCTGTCACCAGGACTGCGGTAGGCTTTTACCCTGCCATTTCACCCTTACCTGTGTTTCCTGAGAAACCATCGGCGGTATGTTTTCTGCTGCACTATCCATTGGCTCGCACCATCTGGCCGTTAACCAGCACCTTGCCCTATGTTGCCCGGACTTTCCTCCAGTATTCCGGAATCAAAACAAAACCGGAAAGCCAGCGATCACGTATCCGACTCTGATGAATACTAAATTATCAACATTGTAGATAAGATCAAGTGTCCTTATTTTTTTCAAACTCTAATGCAAAATGATATGAAGTATAGCTCTAGACAAGATTTTTTAAAAAGAACATTAAAAAAAGATGATAGGCGTTTACGTGGTTTCAGTTTTATTGAAGTCATGGTGGTAATAATTATCCTCGGGCTGCTTTCCAGTATAGTCGGAGTATATCTTTTTGATTCTGCAGAAAAGGCAAAGGCTGATGCAACGAAAACCCAGATCAGAGGGCTTGAAACAGCACTGGATCTATATCGACTTCATAATTCCCGTTATCCTTCCTCAGAACAGGGTTTAAAGGCCTTGCTGGAGAGGCCGGAAGTAGGGTTGATTCCAAAAAACTGGAATGGTCCTTATTTGCGGGGGAATAATTTACCAGAAGACGGCTGGGACAGTCCTTTTCGCTATATCAGTGAGAATGGTAATGAATATGAAATAATTTCACTGGGAGCGGATGGAATTGACGGAGGTACGGATTTGGATGCAGATATCAGTTCCAGCGATCTCTGAAAAAGCATCAAAGCAAAAATCTTGTGGATCAGGATATGGTTTTACATTTCTTGAAATCCTGGTTGTTTTGACTTTGGCGCTCCTGCTTTTGGGTACAGTCCTTCCTCAGTTTCTTGCCTTTTTTTCAAACCCTGTTGAAAAAGAATTTAAGCATCTTAACGCTGTTCTGAAAACACTGAGAAATGATGCAGTGCTCAAAAGCACTTCTTACTGTCTGCTGTTTGATTTGAAATTACAGCAAATGATGACCTCAGAGGAGGTTGACTCAGGGGAATGCAGTGAGGAGTTTTTAGAAAAACCAGATTCTCTCAGACCTCACGAATTTCCCGAAGATCTCATATTACGTGAGGCTCAATTAGCAGGGTCAAGTTATTTGGTTTCCGGAGCAATTAACGAATTGCTGGAAGTTCACATCAACAGTTCCGGGTTTGTTTCACCATTTATGCTTGTGTTCTCGCTACCTGATGTATCAAGATCCTGGATAATTGAAACTAAGGGAATCATGGGGAAACTGCTGATACGCGAACAATGAACACAGTCAGGATTAAAGGGGTTCAAAAAAAAGTGGCAATTCAGAAAAAAGGATTTACGATCCTGGAAGTCTTGATTTCCCTTTCAATATTAGTACTCACTTTGATGGCTCTTTATCAGTCATTTTCCACTTCAATTTTTATCCTCTCTTCAACAAACAATTTATGGAAAGCCATTTCTTTTGCCCAGAATGAATTGTTGAAATCAGAACGCGCAACAGCCTCACCACCTGTTTCCATCAACCAGGGTGAGTTTGAATCTGACAGTGAAATGAGCGGTTTCCGCTGGAAGAAATTTGTGCGGGATACCAATCCTTTCCCCGGTATAGAGATAAGGCAAATTAATTATCAATTACTTTGGAATGAGGGTAAACACGTCTATACTTATGATGCCGACATTTACGTCAAGCCCAAATAATGCAAGGCATTTAATTTCGGGCTTTTCAATATTGGAATTATTAATATCCGTGACTTTACTGGGCCTGGTTATGGCTGTGCTTTACGCGGCATTTTTTCAAATTTCAAATTCTTCACTTAAAGTTCAATCAACTCTTGATACACGCCAGGAATTGCGGCTGCTGATGAAAATTGTCCTCGATGACTTGCAGAAAGTAAGATATTTAAAACACTTTGCTGACTCGGACCAAAGCGAAACTCAACTGAGAGAAACCGGATTGATTGCAGACCGGAATTTAGGTCCTGAAAACCCCGATACAGGTCAAGTTGAGGAAGTAACCAGCATAGATTTTCATACAGCCATCAAGTCACGCTTCTTTCCGGAGGAGAATGCTCGTGACCCGGAACTGCATGAAGTTGGTTATTCAATGCAGGAAAATCCTGATACAAAAACATGGGATTTTATTCGCCGTGAAGATTTTTATATCGACAACAATCTTAGGGAAGGCGGGAAAAATCATGTTTTATCTGAGGAAGTTACTAAGTTTGAACTAGAATTTCTGGAAAGTGAGACTGCCCTTGCTGAAGGGGGTTTCAGGGAGAAATGGACAAAGGTTTGGGATTCTGAGGAAAGATTGTGCCATGACTTAAAAGTTAAAGAAAATTTTTGTCTTCCCCGGGCAGTAAGATTAACCATGGCTCTGAAGGCACAGGGAGAAAAGACCATTTATGATACTCAAGTCATCAATCTTTGCGTACCACCTTGTAATAAGGAATTATTTGATTAAGGACAAAAGATTTCAATTTAGACAGTTATTCATTTATCAGCCAGTCTACAGGTCCTTTGCCATACCTGATAATTTCTGCATCTCCCTGACTGAAATCAATTATTGTCGAATGTTCCGCGAAAATAGTTCCTCCGTCTACAATAAGATCTACCTGTTTTTTATATTTTTCATGTAATTTGTGAGGGTCATCATATAGCTCGTGTTCTGACATTCTCAAACTGCTGCTCAGAATAGGATGTCCAAGGGCAGCTACAATGTCGTTTGCTATTGGATGGTCAGGCCAGCGCATTCCAACTGTGCTTCTTGGTGTCAGCATCATTTTTGGTACAATCTTGGATGCTTTAAAGACAAATGTGTATGGCCCAGGCAATTTGCGTCTGAGCAGTTTAAAAATGTAGGTAGGAATGCCTTGAGTGTATTCCTGAACTTCTGTTTGATTTGCACAGATAAATGTTAAGGGTTTTTTCTGATTGACCTTTTTAATTTTGTGCAGGCGTTTCATTGCTTTTTTGCTGAAAATGCTGCACCCAAGACCGTAGACAGTGTCGGTGGGATAAATAATGATTCCGTCGTTTTTCAAAACATCTACAACCTGCTTAACACGCAGGGGATTTGGATTTACCGGATTAATGCTAAGTAACATCAATAAAACTGAAATTGGCAGATTTGTTGAATTTAATCAGTAACTTACTTTTCACGATCTTTAAAATTATGTTTATTCAATAATCATGCATCATTTTTGAAGCCTGGCTAAATGTATTCGAAAAATCTAAAAAGTATTTCTCCTGACCTGCCTTGCCATGAATCTTTGATTCATTGTACTTTTTCTCTTTAAAAGGAATTCTCTAAACAGTTTAATTGCAGATGTCAAATAAAAGCAGTGCCATTGAAAAAAGCACCGGCTTCAGATCGAAAAAGAATTTAAATCATCTTGAAGAGCCTAAACCAAGAAACTACATCAGGCTTCTGATTGCATTTCTCGTATTGTCCTTCTATACCCTTCTTCTCTGGGGAAATGTCCCATTGATTAGTTCCCTCGGAACACCTTATTTCTCCTTTTTGAAAAAGATTATCAATCTACATCTTCCCCACTATCAGTCATGGGTAGTCATAAGCGGAATCCACTTCCTTCTCGTTCCACTGATAATTGGGAGGTTTTTTCTGAAGTTCTCATTTAGAAAGTTGGGTCTTGGGGGAATATCATTTTCTCAGTTCAAGGTCCTGCTGCTCCTGTATCTCGTCGCTTTACCTGTCCTCATTTGGCTTTCTGCCCGGGAAGATATGTACCAATACTACCAGCCTTATATCAAAGAAGGCCTATGGACCTACTTGCTATGGACCAATTTAATTATGGTTTTCGAACACGTTTCCCTCCAGGGCATACTTGTAGCTTTTATGGAGCCGGCTTTCTTTTCAGGTTCATCAGAACAGATCAGCGGTTCTGAAAGTAATAAAGGGAAGAAGAATAAGAGAGGACTAATGTGGGTCAGAGATTTCCAAAATTGGTTTCGTATCGATCCATATTATTATTTTGTCATTTTGTTGGATGGTCTTCTCTTCATGCTCATACATGTTGGGAAGCCAATCTCTGAAGTGCTTACTGCCTTCCCGGGAGGGGTGTTTCTTGCTTTGCTGGCCTTCAAGTTTAAAAGCTTCCTTCCATGCTACCTAATCCACACCATGACAGCAGGTACGATAATTTTTCTGATAATCATTTTTAACTGAAATACGGCTTTTATCTGCCAGATAAGAGGGTATTGTTGATTGAACAGTGGGGAAAATTCTTTTTTTAGTTCAACAGGTTTCGGAATTATTTTCGCTTCAGCAAGATATAACCGAAATAAAGCTGGAATAATTAAATTTGTTCTATAAATTATGCCACCCCTCCAGTCAGCTGACCTCAATCAAGATACCAAGCGAGCCCTTGTGTCCAATTCAGTCCCAACTGTAGGGTCTGTAAGTGAATTTTCAAATGAGGTCCAATTCACTGTACTGTTTGAGATGCAGGAGTTAAATAGGAAGACGGTGTTAACTGACTCTGAGCAATCACTATGATCCTTTGCTTTTCTAACTCCCAAGAGTACCTAAAGATAATGGATAATTGATGAACAATGTTGGCGCAATGCCATCATCGCCTTTGGCAAGATCAAAGCGGTAAATCAAACCTGAAATAATTGCACGAAAACCGAATCCAAATGAAGTTCTCATATTTTTATGCAATTCAGAGAGTTCATCAGAAACACTACCTACTTCATAGAAGAACGCTGCTTGAAGAACAGTTCTTACTCCACCCATAATAATCCAGTTTATTGGAGTCTGTTTTTCCGAAAAATTATGACGATATTCCAAAACATAGTTTGAACTGTTTCCTGCATAGAACCTTCCCTGGCTGTAGGCACGCATACGGTTAATTCCTCCAAGAGCTGAAGCCTTGCCGAAACGGTTTCTCTCAAGCCAATAGTTGGTTCTCCTCTTTTCCGCATCCCTGCAGGCGTCCGCTTGTATTTCCAGGTCACACCCGAGTCCAAATTTATTACTTAATGTATTTTCATCAGTCAATCCATGCTCTGAAATGTAGGACCGCGATTGAAAAGCGTTGATCAACAAGGTGTCTGACCCCAAAAAAGGAATGTAAGTTGTTAAATTCAGAGAGTTAACGTCATAGTCACTCAGTTCGCTGAGGCCGTAATTCGTTGCATTGTGCAATAGTTCAAATCGAATCCCTTCACGAGGCTCCAAATGATTGTCGGTCAAATCAATCTGGGTCCCAATGGTGTGGTCTATCCAGGTTCTGGAAGGAGATTGAACATTTGAAAACTGGTTCTCGTCATTATCAAAAATTTTTGAAATTTTTGCTTCTCCTGAGGAATAACCAATTTGTATTTCAAGATGCTGATTATAAAACTGAGATTGAAGGTTGATTGTGGAATTGTTGAGATTTTCAAAAGTCTGATAATAATCGTTCTTACCTGAATGGATTCCCCTGTCGTAGTTAAGTAAGCTGATATCCCAGTCATAGTACAAAACCTTGAAGAACAACTTTTCATCAATAATGGGGAATTTTTGAAGTTGAACTACGGTTGCTTCAATATCCCCTTTTGCCAGAGTTTTGATTATCACAAGGTCCGTGCTTTTATAGAAATTTGAGATTAACCCTGCAATGGGGACAGCACATCCTACTCCTTCTACACAACCTGGGAGTGGGGCAAACATCCATCCCAGTTCTTTATCTGCTTCTCTTACAGTTCTCTCAGGGGGAAATTCATAGGAAAATCCTATTGAAGGCATCAAAAAACAGGAAAGAAACCATAATTTGGCCATTCTAATGAATAAATATCTGCCTGCAATCAGGAGTAGAGTTTTCTTTGAAAATGTTGAAAAATATTTTTTGGTACTATTGATCATTTTAAACTTTAACAGCCATTCAAATAATAAGGATAATTATTTTTCTTTTGGAATGAAAAATTGCGGTCTTCTACCTGCGATACCGCGTAATAGTCTGCCTAAAAGATCTGCTCCTGTAATGATCCTTTTTTCTTTGTTCCAGCATAAAATCAGATCATTGTCGATAACGTCGTCTTCCGAGTGTTCCGGGTGAACGCGCAATTTATTGATAACTTCACCAAGTGGAGTTGCTGCATCTGAAACCACAATAGGGCGATGACAGTAGGAATAAGGCCTGAATGGTTCAACGCCAAAAAGCGCATCTCGCAGGAACAGATCTGCATTCAGCACCAATCTGGGGTTCC
>CAJXDX010000027.1 GCA_913052275.1 uncultured Pseudomonadota bacterium
ACAAATTAAGTCCTGCAGCCACAGCATGTGGGTGTGCTTCTAATGCTGCCCTTGCCGCATCTGTTCTTGAACACAGCTCAAACACTCCAAAATACGGCAGTCATAAAGCTAATCTCTTGAAAAAACAGATTAGTCATCATAGTCATTCACACAGCATATCAGGACAATGTTCTGCAGGTAAAAGATCAAAATAGTTACTGCTTTTTTGTTATGAGAAAAATTGTTTCCAGTTGATACCCATCTGCATCAAAATCTTTTATTTAAATTATGGCTGTAAATTTCTACAACTAAAATTAATTAATTATGGACTCCTTTAATAATGACCTGACAGAAGAACAGCGTTTGATGAAACAGAGTTGCCGTGACTTCATAGATCGTGTAGTTAGCCCTTTTCTAAGAAATGACTGGCAGCGTGAATGGAACATGAATCCTGATGAACGTCTGCCCAAAGAAATCCTCAAGGCAGCCGATGAAATTTCCATCAGGACACTTGCTGTCCCGGAAAAATACGGTGGTATAGAGTTAAATTCAGAAACAGAAGTTCGCAGTTTTGCAATCATTGCCGAAGAGATTGCTCGTGGAGATTCAGGACTTGCTGATAAACTGGTGCAAAACTGGAAAGTTGCAGTACTGCTCAGAAATCTGGCACCGGAACATCTCCAGAAGAAGTGGTTTACACGCCTTGTAGAAGATCATACTTTTCTGCTGGCACACTGTCTTACAGAGCCAAAAGGGGCTTCTGATCGATGGCTTCCTTACAATGTACCTGAGGCAGCAATGGACACCATGGCGCAAAGGGTTGATGGAGGATGGAAGATAAACGGACGCAAACAATTTATCAGCAATGGCTTTGACGCGGGACTTTATGTAGTCTACGCAAACACTAAACCCGGATCAGGTATGCTTGAGGGGACATCCAGTTTTTTGGTGCCCAGAGAGACTCCCGGGTTGGAAGTGGTTCGATGCAATGAAACCATAGGATGTCGGTTTATGAATAATGGGGAGATCTATTTTTCCGATTGCTTTGTTCCTGAAGATCACCTGCTCTGTGAAGGAGAAGCTCTTTCCAAAGCTGCAATCTATTTTCGACCTGGGAAAATTATTCAGGCAGCAAAGAACCTTGGAGTCGGTGTCGCTGCTTTTGAGAAAACCTCAGCATTTGTCCAAAGCTATGAGAGGGGAGGGAAATTGCTGATAAAGCACCAGTCTGTCGCATCAAGGCTCGCAGATATGGCAACCCGGATTACGTCGGTACGAACACTTCTCAATCAGGCCGCACTTGCTGTGGATACTCGAAGTTCAGATGCAGATGCGCTGTGCAACATGGCAAAAGTATTTGCGTCACAAGAAATACTCAAAGTTTGCGAAAACGCACTGGAACTTCACGGTGGAATGGGGGCAATGCTTGATGTTGGAATCGAAAAACTTTTTAGAGATGCATCCATATTTCTGCATATGGATGCAACAGTTGATATTTCTCATTTCAAAATTGTGAAAGCCATGTTTCCTGAAACAGCAGGAAAATATGCCGGTCCTGAAAATTGATCAGTCGCAATTAAACTCCATGAATTAAGAACAGTCCCTTAATTCGTCATACTCAGTTTTTCATGTGTTTGTCCATGAAATTTAGAGTGTCTTTAATGGCTTCATCTTGTACTGCATCGACTTGATATGATCCTTTACTGTTTTTTTCAGGGAACAAAAATCCATGCAGATCATGATTATAAGTCTTCCATTCTGTATCTTTCCCTGCTTTTTTCAACAATTCAAAAACTGCCATGAATATTCCCTGAAGATGATCAAAATTTCTTCCCATTACAAAAGTCGGTGTACTTATCTCACTAATTCTTTTCTTTGCAATCCGGAGATCAATTCTTTTCATAACTTTTTCTAATTCAAACATCTCCATTTCTTCAATATTTCTTAGCTTTGTTTCTTCATTAACAAACGCAGTTTTATCTGGATTGAGAGATAAGTATTCATGTGCAGCAGGCTCACTTGCCACAACTGCCTTCAACCCATGATATTCTGAAATAATTTTTAATGCCATTTCTCCACCGTGGCTCATTCCTACAAGACCGACTCTGTCAGAATCTATCGCAGCTAAAGATTTCAGTTGCTCTACAACAGATATTTCATCTTCGTATTCCAACGGTGAACGGTTAAACAGATCTCCGCCTTGTCTTTTGTCCCTTACAAGTGGTCCGCCGTTGTTATAACCCAGCTCTACTTCACTCCTGTAACGTATCCATGCACCTGCATACCCTGCTTCAACATATTCGTTTATTGTGTATGCTTTGTTTTCATATGCATCCTCAATCCAGGTCATTCCTCCTCCCCCATTTCCATATGCGAAAAGTACAAGAGGAAAAGGTCCCTTTCCTTGAGGAATTCTGAGTCCTACTGCAGTATAGAGTCCATCCCATGTTTCAACATACATAAGCTTTACTGGCTTTCCATCAATTTCTTTATCTATCGTAAAATTTTCTTCGATCATTTTTTACCGATAACAAAAAAAAGAATATTGCAAAACTAAGTATGAGATTTTCTTAGCTGAATTATACAGTAAATGCAGTCGATTCTTGGAATCATATACTTTTTATGTTATATAAAATTAAACTTGAAACAACCGCTCTGCATTCTCAGATTTTATTTTTTTCTTGTCTTCTTCGTTAATATTAATTTTATCAACCATATCAACAAGCTTGTATGAGCCCATGTCAAAAGGATAATCTGAACCCAACATAACCTGCTCCGCACCAACGAGATTTATCAGGTATTCTAATGCCTCACCAGAGTGTACAATCGTATCAAAGTAAAACATTTTCAAATATTCACTGGGTTTCATTGAAATCTTTTTGCTGGTTTCAAGACGCATTTCATAAGCCCTGTCTAGGCGTCCAATCTGATAAGGGAGGTGACCACCGCCGTGGAACAGCTGGATTTTCAATTCTGGATGCTCTTCCATCAAACCAGATAGTATCATGTGTGATGCAGTAAGCGCTGTCTCAGCAGGATTTGAAAAAGCATTCCAGAGGTAATATTCCTTGTTTGTTGGACCTCCCAAGCCTGGTACAGGGTGAATTTGAACAACCGCACCAAGTTCCTCGACCATGCCCCAGAATGGACGGAAGTCATCATCACCAAGATATTTGCCATTTATATTGGTACCGATCTCTACTCCTCTAAGTCCTATATCCATGCAGTATTTCAATTCTGAAACAGCAGTACCAGCATCCTGCATAGGAACCATACCCAGGCCAATGATCTGATCACCGTATTTTTTTACAATTTCAAAAATTGCATCATTTTGAATTCTATTTACCCTCTGGCAGGTCTTGACATCTGAATCATACCGAAACAGGCTGGACCAGGGACTAAGCACAGATATATCAACACCTGCTTTTGTCTGTTTATTCAGAATTGTCCCTACATCAACAAATTCATTGATCACCGAACTGAGCCGCTTACCCTGAAACTCTACAAAAGGTTTACCGTCATCATAACCTGTGATCGGTGACCAGGGATCTTTTGTAATTTTTTGAGTTATTTCATTAGAAATTATATGGATGTGAGTGTCAATAATCATAGAATTAACGGGAAAAGGTTATTAATGATGCACCAATTATTACGAGTCCTGCTCCAAGCCACAACCTTATTGTAACATTTTCCAAACTGCGTCCCATTAATAGTGGTGATAGCAGCAAAACTACTGGAACAGTTAAACCACTCAGTCCAATTACAATTGCAATTGGAGCCAAATCAATTGCTATCCAACGTGATAAAGTTCCGAACCCTAAAAATATTCCCCCAAAAAATAATAGAAAAATCCCTTGCCTGGAGTATGAAAATTTTTTTGCTTTCTCAATTTGATTCCTGAAACGAACAATCAATATCAAACCATATGCAGACGTACAGAATACCATTCCTATGGTAACCCCAATTAGAGGTGATGGAATTGTTTCAAGTCCGTAACGAATAAAAATAGAACTGCTTGAAAAACATAATGCTGTCCCCAAACCAGCCATACTTTGCAGAAGAATATTAAATCGCATATTATATAATTCAGTCCTTGGAATATGTAATAAGGTAAATTCCGCTCACTACTAAAATAATTCCAAGAATAGTGAGAAATGACAGGATTTCCTTAAATAACAGATATCCAATAAATGTTGCAAACAAAGGTGCTGTTCCGACCAGGGCACTTGTTCTTGAGGCACCAATACGATTTTGACTGACTGTAAGCAGGGTCCAGCCAAGAACAAAATGTATGATACCAGCTACGGCAAAATAAAATATTCCCTGCCAGGTGAGAAGCAGAATAAGGTGTTTAATGTCTTCAAGAACTATGGTTGACAGAACCATAAAAAAAGTGCTTATTGTCATCAAAAAAAAAGTATGATAGTAGACATTCACATGAATGCCAGCTTTTCTGCTAATTGTCTGGAATAAACCAAAACTAATTGCAGAAAGGATTGCCCATATAATACCACTCAAGTGATTTTCTCCCAGAGAATTTTGTAATCTGAAATAGATGCTAAAAACATACTCACTACAGGGTAATACTTTTCAACTATGGTAATCAATCGATTAATTATTTTGTCTATTTCATTTGTTCTAATTTTTTTTAAAAACCTGACTTAGTTAAACGGTTTGTTACTTCAGAATTAATCTTTATTTTTTTTCAAGATCTCCTTCTAAAACAAATTTAATTCATCTTATCAAGAGTATCTTGAGTTCCAACCTAGCGTTAGTGATACATCTATTCAATCTATACTGCGAAGAGATCCTAAAGAGATTACTGACTTAAATCTGGGTAATTATTCCAGAGTTTTTCGTCATCACCCTTCAGTATGAAAAATCTTAAAAACTTGTAACATTCTTTAGACTGATCTTTTTAGCATCATTTCCCATTTCAATATAGAACCTAGTTTTAAGAGGAAAGATTTCAAAAGAATTATTTTAGAATCTTGTGTGACCTTTTCCCTTGGATGAGCTTCTAACTATAAAAAGATTCCATAAATTTAAAATTCGGGCTCAAAAAGACTTTAAAGCTGATACTCAAGAGCAAATCCCAAGATATTATTGGAAAAGACAACATTTAGAAGCCGAATTTAGATCCCCGTATGGGGAAGGCAACTGATGAACGTGAAATTTTTAGAAAAAATAAAATCATTGGCCTGAAAATCACTTTTGATATTTGTGAATTCTTTGAATACATGTTAGTCATAGTTGTATTAAAAGCATAACAATTTTCTAAAAATACCAGATATTCTATGACTTAGTTTTAATTATCAAACACAGTTAACTCTTTTTTTAGAATCATTAAATAGGAAACTTAAAAAAAATGGCAAAATTATTCAGCAAAAACGAATTGCCAAACTATGTTTCAACACGAGACAGTCGTGAAAGACTTGATTTAATTACTGAGAATGTCAATGTTGGAGCTAGACGGATTCGTGCTGATAGAATTATTTATTATAAAGGTGATACATGTGCCAAACATTATCATGTTGGCAGTCATCATTATTTTGTGATTCTTGAAGGTGAAGGATTCATTTGCACACCAGAATCAAAACACCGTCTTAAGCCAGGTGAGTTGGCTATCATTGAACCCGAAGAAGTCCACTGGTTTGAAAATGATTCTGAGATAAGTTTTAAATTTATTGAATTTTGGGTGCCACCTCCAAAAGAAACAATTTGGGTAGATGAAAACGACATATGAACCTGGAAAAGAATTGGTTGAGTTTCAATCAAATAGTATCAGTATTGTATACAATGTAAAAACAGGCTCTAATTGAAATAAAAAATAATCTCAGAACATGCCGATAATCATCAAAAATATAAAAAAAAAATATTTACAAGAGACAACAGGTTTGAAGATTGAATCGCTAACTGATTCACAAAAACTTGAATCTCCAGTTCTGGTTGTGAATCGTTTGATATTTGATTCAAACATTATTGGTCCTGAGTTAACACATACTGAAATCGATCAGTTGCTGTATGTAATAAAAGGCAATGGCATTGCTAAGGTAAACAATGAAGAATTTTCACTTAAAAAGGAAAGCATCTTGTGGCTTGAAACCGGAGAAAAATATCAATTCATTTCTGGGGGTATTGGTCTAGAAATTCTCCAAGGATATGCACCTGCTTCCATGAAAGAAGATATTAAAAAAATTTAAACCTAAATAAAATATTGATTCACCGTGATATTTTATTATTTAAATTATTTTCTATTCATTTTATTTTGAAAAATAATTCTACAACAAAAATTTTAGATTGTCTTAAGATCTGAAAATTATAATTGAGGAAAGACCGTAATGTGGTACTTTCTGATATACTTTAAATATCTTACCGAATATGACTTTGACAATTAAAAGCAGAATTAAACTAAATGATGGTATGACGATGCCACTATTTGGTCTTGGAGTATGGCGTCTGGAATCAGGTAAAGAAACTCGAGATGCAGTATCTTGTGCATTGGAACTTGGATACAAACACATCGATACAGCATCAATGTACAATAACGAAGAGGATGTTGGGTCTGCTATACAAGAGAGCAATCTGCCTCGCGAAAAGTTATTCATTACAACTAAAGTCCACTCTAGTGAGCTTGGATATGATGCAACTTTGGAAGCCTGTGAGAGAAGTTTGCAAAAACTAAATTTGACATATCTTGATCTTTTTCTTATTCACAAACCTGTTAAAGGTTACCGTCAAAATACATGGAAAGCACTTGAAAAACTCAAGCATGAAAATATTTGCAGATCAATTGGCGTCAGCAATTTTTCACCAAAGCACTTAAATGAGATTTTTAAAATATGTGAGTTTATTCCGGTAGTAAATCAGATAGAAATGAATCCTTTTCTCGCACAGAAAAACATTTCTGAATTTTGCAGATCAAAGAACATTCATATTACGGGTTACTGTCCTTTGGCAAGAACTGAAAAATCTAATGATCCAACGTTAGTCAATATTGCAAATGAATGTGGAAAAACATGGGCTCAAGTAATGGTCCGATGGGGACTTCAAAAGCAACTGACCACAATTCCCAAATCGGCAAATCCCGAGCGTATCAGGGAGAATTCAAATGTATTTAATTTCGAACTGAATGAAAAGCAGATGCAGAGACTGGACGATCTTGATGAAGGATTTCGATTCCGTCCTGATCCAAATCAGCTGCCTTGACTAAATAAATTTTCAAAAATTTTTTCTGGAAAAATCATTTTTTGATATAAAATAACTTTTTTTGCTGAGGTATTATGCTATGAGTAAAGTCATTGACGAAATTGATTTTTCTAAATCTATCATCCGAGGAAAAAGTTTGTCTGCTACCAATCCTGGTAACATGACAACAACTATTGAATTCCCAGGTTTAGCCAGCCTTACTCTTGATGAACCTGTTAAGCATGGAGGTGGAGGTCAGGGTCCTTCACCACTTCAGGGTGTTCTGGGAAGCCTATGCGGATGTGAGGCGGTAACATTTAGCCGCACCGCTAAGGAGAAGAATTTCAACTACAATGGGCTTGAATTTGAAGCAGAGTTCACAATAGACATCCGGGGACGGATGGGTGTACGCAGTGTAGTTCCACATTTTAAAACTGTACGAGTTCAGGTTTATGTCAAAACCAATGAAGATGAGGCCAGACTTCTAGAAGTTGTTAAAGAAACAGAAGCTCGCTGCCCGGTTTTCAATCTGATTAAAGATGCCGGGGTTGAAATTGAATGTGTATGGGTACGGTCTACTCAAAAATAATTTATTTATCAGATATAAAAATGTCATGGAAAAAATAAACAAAGTTGGTTGGATTGGAATTGGCCGCATGGGGTTGCCAATGGTTAAAAAAATACTTGAAGCCGGTTTTAAAGTTACGATTTGGAACAGGACCCGCTCTAAAGCTGAGGCTTTGGCTGAGTACGGAGCAGAAATTGTGGATACTCCTGTGGACCTTGCAACTGTGGATGTACTTTTTACTATGGTTTCCACAGGCCTTGACCTGGAACAGGTTTATTTCGGTCAAAAAGGAGTAATGACAGGAAAGGAATCTCCTCAAATACTTGTAGACTGCTCTTCAATTGGCGCAGATCAGTCAGCTGTATTGCGAGAAAAACTTAAAGGCAGGAATAGTCAACTGCTGGCGGCACCAGTCAGCGGGAACGGAAAGTGCGTTAAAGCCGGGAAATTATCATCTGTAGTTTCTGGACCAAGGTCCGCATTTGATTCGGTCGAAAGTATCATTAGGACGTATTCAATTCAAGGTGTTTCCTATGTGGGTGAAGGCGAACTGGCCCGTTTCTGCAAGATAGCCCACAATGTTCTGCTAGCCGTTTATACTCAAAACCTGGCTGAAATTACCATTCTTGCAGAAAAAGCTGGAATACCACGGCATGCATTTCTAAGCTTCATCAACAATAGTGTTATGGGGTCTATTTTCAGCCGTTACAAAACACCAGCTTTTGTTAATCTTGATTGGACAACAACCTTTACTCCTCATCTGCTCCGAAAGGATGTCGATCTTGGGCTCAAAGAAGCCAGAGAATTGAATGTTGCCATGCCCGTAACGGCTGCAACACGCGAAGCCTTGCAAACCCATTTTGGTACTGCACAAAGCAAAGACGATCCTGAAGCATATCTTTCTTCCGACTTCAGTGCATTGCTTGAAACAGTTGCAAAACAAGCTGGAATTACTTTGAAATCAGAAAACAAGACGGTTCCTACCGGTTTGGAGACCGAATGAAAGCGGCAAAAGTGCTATTTACATTCAGGTTACACGGTCTGGATTGTTGAAGAAGTAGATGTATCACATAAGGAATTCTTTTTGCCAATAAAAGCATAGTTTTACTGGCCTTTGATCGACTATCCACCTCTTTAGTACATGGTTTTGCGCAAATACTGGAAAAATTTTGTTTAAACTGCGAACATTATTTTTTTCGATATTATGTGTTTTTAAAAAACTTAAATTAATAACTAAATAATGGAACAAAGAATCGGCATCATAATGAACGGCATCACAGGCAGAATGGGACTTAATCAACACCTTATCCGTTCAGTGCTTGCGATTCGAGATATGGGTGGCCTTCCCCTTGTTGATGGTAGTAAATTGATGCCAGACCCTATTCTGGTGGGTCGAAATAAGCAAAAAGTGGAAGAAATAGCTAAGCGTTTATCTGTGAGTCGTTTCACAACCGACTTGTCTAATGCCTTGGAAAATCCTGATGATATTATTTTCTTCGATTCATCCACAACTCAGATGCGAGTGGAAATACTCAAGAATGCTATTGCTGCTGGTAAACACATATACTGTGAAAAGCCAGTATCCGAAGATCTGAAAGGGGCTCTTGAAGTTGTTCGATTTGCTAAACAAAAAGGAGTCAAAAACGGTGTGGTCCATGACAAACTCTATCTTCCAGGCCTGCTAAAGCTTAAACGTCTTCGAGATTCTGGTTTCTTTGGGCGGATTCTCTCAGTACGTGGAGAATTTGGCTACTGGGTATTTGATGGAGATATGATTCCAGCTCAACGTCCCAGTTGGAATTACAGAAAAAATGATGGGGGTGGGATTATTAAGGATATGCTCTGCCATTGGCGTTATGTACTGGATAACGTGGTTGCACCCGTCAAATCTGTCTCCTGCACAGGGCAAGTAAATATTGTGGATCGGTGGAATGAAGAGGGACAGAAGTATATTTCGGATGCAGACGATGCTGCCTATGCTTTATTTGAACTAGAAGGGGGAATCATTGCACAAATCAATTCTTCTTGGTGCGTACGGGTTAAACGTGATGATCTGGTGACCTTTCAGGTCGATGGTACCTTGGGGTCTGCTGTAGCAGGCTTGCATAACTGTTCTACCCAACACCATGTGAACACTCCGAAGCCGACATGGAATCCTGACCAGCCTCAGGCCATAAATTATTTAGACCATTGGGAACCTGTGCCTGACAATACAGAATTCAAAAATGGATTCCAATCTCAATGGGAGGAATTCCTGAGACACGTTGTTGAAGATGGCCCCTGGAAATATGATCTATATGAAGGAGCCAAAGGAATTCAACTGGCAGAATGTGCTCTTCAGAGTTGGAAGGAACGCCGTTGGGTTGATGTACCTGAAATAATAGTTTGACAAGTGCCAAGCCTTTTATTACCTAAACCGGATAAAACACTTGAAACTCTTGAATTGAGTACACCGAGAGAACTCCGGGTTGTACCTTCTGTTTTTCCACGAACGGTTTACGCTGCGGCACATGTGGTTGTGGATCCCTTAAATGATTATGATCCCTGGTATGACACCAACATAGACTGGGATCAGACTATAGCCTTCAGAGAATACCTATGGGAAAAGGGACTTGGTGTTGCTGAGGCAATGGACACAGCTCAGCGTGGAATGGGACTTGATTGGGTTGCATCAAAAGAACTAATCCGTCGTTCAATAGACGCAGCAAATTCCTGCAAAGGTCTGATCGCTTGTGGGGCCGGGACAGACCATCTGATTCCGAAACCAAACCTTACAATTGAGGAAGTTATTAAAGCGTATGAAGAACAATGCGAAGTGGTGGAAAGTCTTGGAGGAAAAATCATCCTGATGGCAAGCCGTGCCTTAACTGCATGTGCTCGTGGACCTGAGGATTATGCTACAGTATACAACAGAATTCTTGGTCAGGTTTCACAGCCTGTAATTATACACTGGTTGGGTGAAATGTTTGATCCTGAACTTAAGGGATATTGGGGATCTACAAGTCATGATGAAGCCATGGAAACATGCCTGTCCATTTTGCAAACAAACTCTTCAAAAATTAACGGTATCAAAATTTCACTTTTGTCTAAAGAAAAAGAAATACAGATGCGTAGACGTCTTCCCAAAAACATAAAAATGTATACAGGAGATGATTTCAACTATCCAGAATTAATTCTTGGAGATGAATTCGGATATTCCGACGCACTGCTTGGAATTTTCGATGCAATTGCAGGCTTGGCAGCAGCTGCAGTTACTGCTCTGGGAATGGGGGACCAAAATACATATACTGATCTTTTTGAGCCAACGGTTCCGCTCTCAAGACACATATTTAAATCACCTACCAGGTTTTATAAAACCGGTGTGGTTTTTCTGGCTTATCTCAATGGATTCCAGAATCATTTCACGATGCTTGGAGGGCAGGAAAGCATGCGATCCTCACTTCACCTTGCTGAATTGATTCGTCTGGCAAATCAGGCAGGTGCATTATTGGACCCAGAGTTGGCTGCTTTTAGAGGTAAAAACGTGATGGCCTCAAGAGGTGTGGGATCATGATTAAAGCTGAGCAGATGTCACTCAATACAGCAACTGTAAAGGAACAGTGTAATTTAAGACAAGCCATAGATTTATGTGCAAGGCATGGAATAGGTGGAATTGCACCGTGGCGGGAAAATTTAAAAGAGTTTGGTATAGACGAAGCCAACAGAATGATCCAAGGGCAGGGATTAAGAGTCAGCGGTCTATGCAGGGGAGGAATGTTTACTTTGGAAAACCAACTCTCGCAGAATATTTTAGATGACAACAAAAAAGCAGTAGATGAAGCAGTGGCAATTCAATCAGAATGTTTGGTGATGGTCGTTGGAGGATTAAAACCCAACTCCAAGGACTTGATTGGGAGTCGAAAGCAAATAGAGGAAGGTTTATTCAAGATTTTGGAATATGCCAGAACCGTCAAAATGCCTATTGCAATTGAACCACTACATCCGATGTATGCAGCTGATCGTGCTTGCGTGAACACTCTCAAACATGCATTAGATATCTGCGATGGAATGGGTACAGGAATTGGAATTGCAGTGGATGTTTATCATACCTGGTGGGACCCAGAACTTAAATCACAGATCAAACGAGCGGGTAAGGAACGTCTGCTTGCATTTCACCTTAGCGATTGGCTGATGGAGACAAAACACTTGTTGTTGGATCGTGGAATGATGGGGGACGGGGTCATAGACATTTCCCGAATAAGAAAATGGATGGAAAGTGAAAGTTTTGAAATGCTTAATGAAGTTGAAATCTTTTCAGCGGAAAACTGGTGGAAACGAGATCCTGACGAAGTGATTCGCATCTGTATTGAAAGATTAGCTGTTTGTTGAAAAAACTAACCTTCGATACCGTATGAAATTATGATTCTGTAATTAAACTCCCAGTTTGGTTGCGATCCAATCGGCGGATTGAGTTCTATATTTATATGCTCTATTATTGGCGACATGCCCACCATCTTCAACAAGATTCAGCACAACCTCACCTGATGCAGTATGGGCTAGTTTGATTGCCTGCTGATGTGGAATCACCCGGTCCAGTTTTCCTGCGACAACATAAAGAGGACAGAAAATTTTTTCTGCAACGCCCTCCAATGACATGCGAGTAGCAATTTGTCTCGCTTCCTCTTCATTAGAGCTGTTGCTGCGATGCATAAAAGCTGTTTTTGTTAGTCCAGGCAGTTTTTCGTAACATTCAATCAAGTTAAACGGTCCTGTTAGGGAAATGCAAGCTTTGATACGTTCATCAAAGGCAGCAGCCCTGGGTGCATAATATCCTCCCAGGCTGACGCCCCAGATACCGACACTATCAGAATCAACATCATCCCTCTTCTCCAACCAGTCCAACACTGATTTCACCGGAAGTTCGTATTCAGGACATATTGGTTGCTCGTATTCACTTTCACCCTGTCCGGGACCGTCAAATGCAAGGGTTGCCATTCCTCGCTCAAGGAAGATAATTTCGTTGGTTTCCATTTCTTCTTTTGCACTGTCGAGGCCTAATGTCATTAAAATAACTGGTGGTTTTATTGAATCGACAGGTTTTCTCAGATTCCCGTAGAAAAAATGTTCACCAAAGGGAATTTTAACTCGTTCACCTGGGGGATCAAGGTGGGGAAGTGCAAGATTACGGCATTCAACAGCCTTGGCGTGAGCGGTTCGCATCTGTTCTTTATCCTGTACAAATAGAAACTTACCAAAATGATAACAGACTGCAGCGGTTGTAAGATGCTGAGCTGCTGAAAGCATATATCCCTGATCCATAGCTTCTTGACCCAAGGCTTCAAAGATTGAGGCCTTTTCAGACCATGCACTGCACCAATGATCCCAGTGAGACACACTCTCAGTAACATCCTGAAAAACCGATAGCGGTACACCGTTGGTAACAAAGCGTCCGGACCAGTGTATTTTGGCAGCTTCAACTCGAGGATCTTTTTGATTCATAATCAACCCCAGTCAAGAAAACCTGGTAACAATTTGCGTTTTTTCAGGGAACCAACAATCCCCTCAGGGAAATACATCAGTGTAATAATCATCAGCAAACCAGTGAAAAAGATATTAAGTTCAGTCGCTCCAAAGTTGGCCAGTATAAACTCATTGAAAAATATCATCACGATTGTACCGATTATCGGGCCTGTCACGGTTCCTTTTCCACCCAGGATACACATCAGCACCATGTTTGCTGCAATCAGGATAATAAAAAATATATTTGGTCTGACATATGTAAGATAATCCCCCCAGATAGCACCTGCTGCACCTATAAAATAGGCTGAGAGAGCATACGCTGTTACTTTGATTATCTTTACATTGATACCTGTGACCTCGCTTTTTATTTCATCATGAGAAATCGACCGCAGTGCCAAACCAAATTTTGAATGGCGGATATACCACGATAGATAAATGGAAAACACCATCAGAAATAATAGTGCGTAGTAATGAGGTATTTTTGACCATTCAACTGGAAATGTATTATGCGGGAGTGTCATACCATGTGTACCACCAACTAATTCCCATCGGTCAAATAAAATCCTAAATATCATAAGTAGTGCGATAGATGAAATGATGTAGGACGGTCCTTTTACACGCAGTGTTATTAAACCCACTCCAAAACCAAAAACAGTAGCAACCAAGCCTGCAATCAAAGCTGTGATAAAAGGCGATATTCCGTAGCGCACAAAAATGAAACCGGAAAAATAAGCACCTATACCAAAAAAAACATTGTGTCCAAGTGAAATAAATCCCCCGTATCCTCCAATAATGTTCCAACTGCTCGACATTGTTATATAAAGAAAAGAAAATAGAACAATATGAATCAGATAATTATAATTCCCAAAAAACTGAATTATTGGCAAACCAGTCAAAACGATTAAGATTAAAACGGGAATAATTTTTTTATTGTTTAGCAAAAAATATCCTTTCTCTTTAAGGATTCTCATAACACCGAGCCTAATGAATTCAGTCTGATTGGATTCCAAACAAGCCTCTGGGTCTGATAATAAGTATCAGAAACAGAGAGAGAAAGAAAACCATTGTAGACCAGGCTGGAGAAAAAAATGCTCCCACCATGGATGAAACTACTGAAAGGACGAGGGCACCGATCACTGCGCCTGTAAGGCTTCCCATACCACCAAGGACAACCAGTGACATCATAATGGCGATCCATTCCCAGTGTCTTGAGGGGAAAAAGCTGAAAACAAAACTTACCAGAGCACCTGCAGATCCTGCCAATGCGCAACCAATACCAAAGGAAATAAGGCAGACAAATTTAACGTTAACTCCAACAAGTTCTGCTGAAGTTCTGTTTTGTGAGGTGGCCCTGATGGCAATGCCAAAATCCGAATACTTGAGAAATACTGCAAGCCCAACTATGATGACCGAACTTACCAGGCCAGAGTATAATTGAGCCAGGGGGATAAAAATATCCCCAAAGAAGATTGCGTCGGTGGCATAACTTGGTGAGGTGGTTCGTTGAGTATTGTGAAAGAAAAAAGACAGTATTCCATCAATTACCATTGCCGTTCCGAATGTTAGCAGCACAGTCATTTCCGAGTAAGTCTGTTGTGCCGCATTTTTCTCAAATATCAATTTGTAGATAAATACTCCCAAGGCGGCTACGACTAGACCAGCAATTGGTATAGATAGAATAGGATCGAGGCCAATCTTAATAAACAACCAATAGGATACGAAAGATCCGCAAATGATAAGTATTGGATGGGCAAGATTCACGATTCTCATTACACCGAAGATCAGAGTAAGACCTGAAACCATCAATGCATACACAAAACCTAAACAGATTCCTAAAATCAGTACTTGAAGAAACTCCATTATTTTTCCAAAGCTTTTCCTAAATAGAGTTCACGCAGACTCTGATCTTTTAATACTTCGTTGGCAGGCTTTTCAAAAACCAGCTTTCCAAGATCCATTACCACCCCGTAACCCGCCGTTTCAAGTCCTCTGATTGCATTTTGTTCCACAAGAAGAACTGCAATTCCACTTGATGCAATTTGAGTAATATGATTAAAAGTTTGTTCAACCAATGAGGGTGCTAGGCCTAAAGAAGGTTCATCTATAAGAATGATCTTAGGTTTGATTGTAAAAGCACGTGCATAAACAAGTTGCTGTTGTTGTCCGCCTGACATCGTTCCGGCGATCTGTTTTAGGCGTTGACCAAGCACCGGGAACATTTCAGTGGCTTCTTTTATTCTAGCTTCAGCCAAATTTTTATCCTTTATTGAATAGGCACACATGCGTAAATTTTCGGCAACTGTCAAATTTGGAAAGATAGCCTTTTCTTGAGGAAGGAAACAGATTCCAAGCCGCATGATCAAGTAAGCTTCTTTTTCTGAGATCTTTTCACCATCAAAAAATATTTCCCCAGAACGGGGCTTTAGTATACCTGCGATAGATTTTAATAAAGTCGATTTTCCAGCACCGTTTGGTCCAATGATACACTTCACCTCACTCTTGTTGAGTGACAAACTAAAATCACGAACGATGTCAGGTCCATAACCATAACCTGCAGTCAAATTTCTGATATTGAGTAAGCTATGCATCTAAGCTTTGCCTCCCAGATAAGCTTCAAGAACTTCTGTATTTTTCT